>NZ_ALAS01000257.1 GCF_000290615.1 Heyndrickxia coagulans DSM 1 = ATCC 7050 | reverse complement strand
TTTTCTGTGATCTGTTCGACTGTTTCCCGGTCAGACAGCCCAAGCCGTTCTTTGATATAAAGAGCCCCAAGAGCGATTCTGACAGAATAATCCTTTTCGCCTTTGAATTTCTTCTTGAAGGACTTGACATACTTTTCTTCGGCCATCCACCAAGGAATCATTTCAGCAAGACGGACCCAGCGATTTTCTTTATTTAATTTCCCACCGAATGGTAGAAAAAAATCATCTACAAAAGTTAATTGATGTTCGGTCTTTTTGTACATCGTAACAGCTTCCAAGTGCAAGGTTTTTTACGTGTTTCCTTTGAAATCCTTACACTTTATATTCGACAAAAGTAGCCAAAATCCTTGTCAAATCTGGAATTTTTGCTTATTCAGCAAGCCCTAGTTACCTTCTGCACCTATTGCCGCCTGAGATTTCTATTCTTCCCGTATATGAAAAAATGGAGTTTTAGTGAAACTCCATTTTTTCACCCCAGGATTGAACATGGGTTTTATTTTAAATGTGGAAAAACGGCCGTCCTAAAAGTTAAAGATCTTCACCATTTGTTTCAATGACATGCTTATACCATCCAAACGACTTTTTCTTTTTTCTTTCTAAAGTTCCGTTTCCCTCATTGTCTTTATCTACGTAAATAAAACCGTAACGTTTTTCCATTTCTCCTGTTCCAGCACTCACTAAATCTATACATCCCCACGGTGTGTACCCCATTAAATCAACGCCGTCCAGTTCAACCGCTTTTTTCATTTCCTGAATATGGTCGCGAAAATATTGGATACGGTAATCATCGTTAATCGTGCCATCCTCTTCAACGGCATCCCGCGCACCAAGCCCGTTTTCTACAATAAATAAAGGAATATTGTACCTTTCATATAAAGCATTTAATGAATAACGAAGGCCTACCGGATCAATTTGCCAACCCCAATCACTGGCTTGTACATATGGATTGCGGACGACGCGGCCAAACTCTCCATCAGGCTGGCTATCTTCTACTTCACGGGCGCTGACTACTTTAGACATATAATAGCTGAATCCAATGTAATCTACTGTTCCTTCTTTAAGAATTTGTTCATCTTCCTTTGTATATTCAATTTCAAATCCGTTTCTTTCCCAGTATTTTTTCGTATAATGAGGAATCGCCCCGCGAACATGTACATCACCAAAGAACCAGCGATTACGCATTGCTTCAGTTGCAAGCATCACATCATCCGGATGGCAGGAATATGGATATACAGGGACGAAAGAAAGCATGCAACCAATTTTAAAATTCGGATTAATTTTGTGGCCTAATGTAACGGCTTTTGCGCTGGCAATTAATTCATAAAGCGCTGCCTGGTACATGGTTTGTTTCCGGTTTTCACCTTCTTCGTATTTAATTCCTGAGTTTGTGAAGCTTGCGAAATCCATGCTCGTATCTGCTTGATTATTGATTTCGTTAAAGGTCATCCAATATTTTACTTTATCTTTATAACGTCTCATGACTGTCTCAGAAAATTTCACAAAGAAATCAATACACTTCCGGTTTCTAAAACCGCCATATTTTTTCACCAGATGGTAAGGCAATTCAAAATGAGATAGGGTAATAACAGGTTCAATATGATATTTTAATAATTCATCAAACAAATCATCGTAAAATTGCAAGCCTGCTTCATTCGGCTCCGGATCGTCCCCGTTCGGAAAAATTCTTGTCCAGGCAATCGAAGTACGGAAACATTTAAACCCCATTTCAGCGAACAGTTTGATATCTTCTTTATAACGGGAATAGAAGCCGATTGCTTCATGGTTCGGATAATAGTAACCTTCCAATACACCATCCGTAATTTGCCGTGGAACACCGTGCCTTCCTGCAGTCATCACATCAGCAACACTTACACCTTTTCCGCCTTTATTCCAGCCGCCTTCAAGCTGGTGGGCTGCTACTGCTCCGCCCCATAAAAAGTTTTCTGGTAAAACGCCTTTTGACATTGTAAACCCTCCATCATTTATCTTATTTGGTTTCCTGAACTAGAAAAGTTAAATAAGAAGGCGATTTTCCTATGAAGAACCGCCTTCATTCATTCACCCGCAGTGCAACATCGTTTTCATAGGATATTTCTACATCTTATTCTTCTATTCCAAGATTAGGATCAGAGTACAGATTCTCCACCTTTTTCTTGTTCAACTAACTTCTTATCATATATTCTGATGAACGGAAGATATATGATAAACGCGACCACACCACAAATGAGTGAGACAACTGGCGCCATAATACTCCCGCCTGTTCCAACGAAAGCCCCGATACCGATTGGCGTTGGCCACGGCACTTGGGCGATAAGTGGCGCAACAATGTGCAGTTTGATCGCAAAATAACCAATTGTAGCTGTAGCCATAGGTGCTAAGAAGAACGGGATAGCCAGGTATGGATTATAAACAATCGGTAGTCCAAACAATATTGGTTCATTAATATTAAAGATGCCAGGAGCAAGGGATGCTTTTCCCAGTATTCTCAATTGCTGTGACCGGGCTAAAAATGCAATAAAGATACATAATCCTAAAGTCGATCCGGAACCGCCCATAATGACAAATGAATTTTGGAACTCGCCGGCGAATGGAATATTTGCCCCATGAATATTGGCTTCCATATTTGCCAAAGTAATAGGCGTCAGGAAGGCTCCAATAATATTCGCCCCGTGAATGCCTACAATCCAGAGTGCATGGATTAAGAAGTAAATCACCATCAATCCCAGCCAGCTGCTTGCGATATGCGTAACAAAGCTGAATGGAACAGCGACAACTTTAAATATATCTGTGCCTAAAGCTACAAAAATACCATTGATGATTAAGATCACAAAAGCGACTAAAAAAGCAGGAATTAAAGCTGTGAACGATCTGGATACCCCTTCCGGAACAGCTTCCGGCATTTTAATCACCCAATTTTGTTTTACACATAACCGGTACAACTGTACAGCAATAACAGAAACAATAATGGCCGTAAATATACCTGAAGAACCTAAACGGCTTACACCACTGTCACCCATTTCCCAACCGAAAATAATATGGGTGGTGTCATTCATTTTTTGTACAAGTGACATTTTTCCACCACCTGAAACCAATTCCGGAATCGTCATGAAGAAAGCAAACATGGATAATAAAGCCCCATTTAGCGGGTTTACATTTATCCCTTCTTCTTCAGCGTATATTTTTGTATACTCATAACCAATAACAAGGTTGAAATATAATGCTAAAATTCCCATTGTTGCTTTATTCGCCAGCATATACAAGTCACTAATTCTAAAGAAAGTATTATCGAAAAAACCTTGCAAAAATGTTAAAGTCTGCGGCAATACGTTCAACACCAGGAACATTGACCCTACTATTGTAAATGGTATTGAAGCCATCCCGGCTGCCATTACCGCCCGGACAAAACGAAAAGATGCAATTTTCCCCATAGGACCCATTAGATACTTTTCAAGAAAAGTAAATGCCTTATTTTGTTCTGACATATAGACCCCTCTTTTCTATTGTTAACGAATCGCTTTTTCATATTCTTTGATGCGTTGAAAATGCTTATCTTCATCATGTTTAATTTGGTATAACCGATAAAGGATGAAAACGCTTAAAAATGTCCCGGCAATCAAAACAGCTAAAATTAATCCTTTTGACTTGTTTTGATTGATTAAAAATGGATATAAATGAGCGAAAGATGAAGAAAAACAACTTGGCAACAGCAAAATTACATTTGCAATGAGCAAAGTCATAAAGCAAAACTTTGTGTATCTTGCATGATTTGTCGGGCTGCTGTAAATCTTTACTTGTTCCGCAACGCTCAATATGACAACGATGATCAACGCTAATGGAAGAAGGTATAGTGGCGAATGACTCATGACCAATGAAATCAGCCAATATACATTTGGAGCCTCTGCCAAAATAAAAATATACCCTTGAGCGAGGCTCTGGAAAATTAATTATCCCGATTTTTTTGCCTTTTCATCCAGATTTTCAA
>NZ_ALAS01000256.1 GCF_000290615.1 Heyndrickxia coagulans DSM 1 = ATCC 7050 | reverse complement strand
GTTTTTCGCTTGTGTTACCCATATCCGGACACATCCCTTCGTTAATATTATATTTCACTAAAGGGTGTCCATGAAACTATACTAGCATCAGTCCTTCATCACCCCGATGAAGGACATTTTGCCCCGCAAACGCTTCTCTTTTGTCCTTCATCACCCCGATGAAGGACATTTTGCCCCACGAACGCCTCTCTTTTGTCCTTCATACCCTCGATGAAGGACATTTCGCCCCTCGGACGCCCCCGTTGTCCCTCATACCCCGATGAAAGACACTTCGCTCCCACGACGGCCCCCTTGTCTGTCTTTGCTTTAATTCTTACCGGCGGGAGAATTCCTCATACCCCGAGCAGTTCCTCCGTCAGTTTTTCCTGGTGAATGAAATATGTGCCTTTTTCCTGCGGGAGGATGAGGTTTTTTTCTTTAAGCTGGCGGATCGTGCGGCTGACCGTTTCACGGGTGACGCCGATCATGTTGGCGAGGTCGGAGTTGTTGAGCGGGGTTTTCACGAGGACAAACCCGTCTTTTTCCTGAACGCCATGTGTGCGGGTGAGGCGCAGAAAAAGTTTGACTACTTGCTCGTAAGCGTTGTTTAAAATCTGGGCTTCGAGGCGGTCCTGCAAGTCAAGGATTTCATCACTCATCACACCGTATAAAGTCATGGTCAGCTGCGGATTGTTGAGCAACACGTTTTCAAAATCAGTAATCCGGATGGCAACGAGATTCGTGTCCACAACCGCCATCGCATTCGCCGGGTAGCTTATTTTACGAAAAAAACCAACATGCGGGAACATGTCGCCATCGCGAAGCAGTGTGACAACTTGCTCTTTGCCGTTCGCATCGGTGCGGTAAATTTTCACTTCCCCGCTTTCAATAAAATAAACGGCCTCCTGCGGGTCCCCCTGGAAAAAAATATGCGCATCCTTTTCGGCATGCTTTTTAACAGATATATCGGCGATCACAGCCAGATCCGCATCCCCGAGTCCTTTAAAAAGTGGCATTTTACGCAGGTTTTCCAAAGCGCTCACTTCCTTTCTTTAATAAAGTGCAATTACTCGCGTATTCTCCAAATTTCATAGGTATCATTCCAAAGCTGCAGGCGGCCTGCTGGACAAATCCTTTCAACACACCCTATTGTACACAAAAATTAGCACACCGCCCAAAGCCAAAGTCAATGTTAAAAAAAGAAGAGCGTCCCACTCGGAGCGCCTCTTATCCTTTCTTCAACAAAGTGCAATTATCCCTCAATTACTCGCGTATTCTCCAAATTTCATAATTTTCATTCCAGAGCTGCAGGTGGCCTGCTGGACAAATTCTTTCAACACACCCTATTGTACACAAAAATAAGCACACCGCCCAAAGCCAAAGTCAATGCTAAAAAA
The DNA here is from genome assembly GCF_000290615.1 of Heyndrickxia coagulans DSM 1 = ATCC 7050. GTDB lineage: Bacteria > Bacillota > Bacilli > Bacillales > Bacillaceae_C > Weizmannia > Weizmannia coagulans. The sequence continues at coordinate 8,135 of NZ_ALAS01000256.1, read as the reverse complement.
AGGGTGTCCCATCCGGAGCGCCTCTTATCCTTCCTTCAATAAAGTGCAACTATCTCTCAACTACTTGCGTATTCTCCAAAGCCAATATTAAAAAAAGAAGAGGGCCCCAATCGGAGCGCCTCTTATTAAGAAGGAATCGATTCTGTAGGATGGGCAGCCGTTTCCAGTGCTTCCTTTTTGTCAAATTCTTTTTCGGTTTTGGAGATGACGACCGTCGCGACGGCATTTCCGATAATATTTGTGAGCGCGCGTGATTCGGACATGAACCGGTCCACGCCGATCAACAGTGCGATCCCCGCAACCGGGATAACCGGGAACGCAGACAAAGTCGCAGCAAGGGTAATGAAACCGGAACCGGTCACGCCCGCCGCCCCTTTTGATGTCAGCATTAAAATCAGCAGCAGCATGATTTGGTGCCCGATCGTCAGGTGCACATTGTACGCCTGCGCAATGAAAATGGAAGCCATTGACAAGTAGATGGCGGTGCCGTCCAGGTTAAACGAGTAGCCGGTTGGAACGACAAGGCCGACAACGGATTTTGAGCAGCCGAATTTTTCGAGTTTTCTCATCAGGGAAGGCATCGCCGATTCCGATGAAGAAGTCCCGAGCACGAGTAAAAGTTCTTCCTTTATATAAGCGATGAATTTGAAAATATTAAACCCAAACGCTTTCGCAATCCCGCCGAGGACAAGCACGATAAAAATGATCATCGTCAGGTAGACAGATCCCATTAATTCGCCGAGATTGATCAGCGAGCTTGCGCCAAACTGACCGACTGTATAGGCCATTGCCCCGAATGCAGCGATCGGCGACACTTTCATGACAATGCCGACAATTTTAAAGAAGATTTCCGTTATGTCTTCAAAAAAGCGGATAACCGGTTTTGCCCTCTCCCCGAGGGATGCGGCAGCGACCCCGAACAGTACCGCAAAGAATAATATTGGCAAAAGGTCTCCCTTGACAAAAGCCCCGGCGATGCTTTCTGGAATAATACCGGAAATAAAACCAATAAAACCGTGTTCGTTGTCTTTTGCCTGCGTGACGAATTGTGAAACCTGGCTTGTTTTCGCATGGCTTGTATCAATGCCGTGGCCAGGCTGGATCAAATTAACGATAACCAGACCGATGGCGAGCGCAACCGTGCTGACGACTTCAAAATAGATAAGCGCCTTGCCGCCGATCCGGCCGACTTTTTTCAAATCCCCCATGCCGCCGATCCCGATAATAACCGTAAAGAAGATAATCGGCGGGACGAGCATTTTGATGAGTTTAATAAACCATTGCGCGAGAATATTCAGTTCTGCGCCGAATTTAGGTGAAACAAGCCCTACAATAATCCCCAGAATGATGCCAATCACGACTTGTACTGTAAGATTCCGAAAGTTGATCCTCATTTGCCATCCCCTCTGTTTGCGCTTACATTTTAGTGTCACGAATTATATTTCTATTATAGTACAGGTTTCTCCCGTTTTCACTATTTTTATATTAAAAAAATTTTGCTTTTAAAAAAGCATGGTCTAAACAAAACGCAAAAAGCAGCGGAACAGTGTCCGCTGCTTTTTGCCAGCTGTCTTTGAAAGAATGCTGGGAACGTATACTCCCAATATGAATAGTCGCCACCAGGGTCTGTGCCTTTTTCCGGGACAAGTTTATACTTCCGGTACCGCTTCTCGCAATGCTTCTTCCAATTCTTCCCTGTACGCCTGTTCTGTCTCCGCATCCCAGGAAAATTCGGCGGCCAACCATGTCATGACCGGCTCTTTCCATTTGCGGACCCAGTTGATATCAAAGAAAAGGGCACCGGTACGGCGAATGAAGAAATCGACCGGTTTTACCGCCATTTCTTGTTCCACTGCGTATTTCAATACGGCGTACACTTCCCGCGGCAGCGGATAGTCGTCTTTCCAGCTTTTCGCGTATGCATATACGTGATCCGCGTTCGTGCCATATTTTTCCGCAATCGCCCGGCTTGCTTCAGCAGACAGGCCGCTTGCTTCCCCTTCTTTTGATTTTGCTTTGACAAACGCCGGCAATTTTTCAGAGCCGCCTACGTCACCGCCGGAAATCGGCAAGTGCTTCGTTTGGCACGGCCGGAAATTGCCGCCAAGCCTGCGCGCCACAAGATCTACAACCGTTTCCGCCATTTTCCGGTAGCCGGTCAGTTTGCCGCCTGCGATTGTCACGAGGCCGCTTTCGGATTCCCAAATTTCATCTTTACGCGAAATTTCGGAGGCGTCTTTTCCTTCTTCGTAAATCAGCGGACGGACGCCGGCCCAGCTTGATTCGACATCATGGGCTGTCACTTTGACTTCCGGAAACATAAAGCGGATCGCTTTCAATAAGTAATCAATATCTTCCGGGAGCGGTTTCGGGTGAATCGGGTCTTTGTCGTAAAATGTATCCGTTGTGCCGACATACGTTTTGCCGCCGCGCGGAATGGCAAACACCATGCGGCCATCCGGCGTATCAAAATACACGGCTTGCCGGAGCGGGAAGATGCTTTGGTCAAACACAATATGCACGCCCTTTGTGAGGCGGAGGCTTTTGCTCCCTTTCCCGTCCTTATTGCGCATTTTATCACTCCACGGCCCGGTCGCATTGACGACCATTTTCGCCCGCACATTTACGGTTTCCCCGCTGATCTGGTCACGAACAGTGGCCCCGCAGATACGGCCGTTTTCATACAAATACTCTTCCGCTTTTGCATAGTTTACAGCCAGCGCCCCATGTGCGACAGCTGCTTTCATGACTTCAATGGTCAGCCGCGCGTCGTCCGTCCGGTATTCGACATAATAACCGCCGCCTTTCAGCCCGTCTTTTTTGATCAGCGGTTCCTTATTTAAGGTTTCCGAAGCCGACAGCATTTTCCGGCGTTCCGTTTTTTTCACGCCAGCTAAAAAGTCGTACAGCCGCAAGCCGATATTCGTTGTAAACGCGCCGAACGTGCCGCCCTTATGGAACGGCAGCAGCATCCATTCCGGTGTTGTCACATGCGGGCCGTTTTCATAAACGATGGCGCGCTCTTTTCCGACTTCAGCCACCATCTTTACTTCAAACTGCTTCAAGTACCGCAGGCCCCCATGGACAAGTTTGGTTGACCGGCTTGACGTGCCCGCCGCGAAATCCTGCATCTCGACAAGCGCTACCGACATGCCGCGCGTCACTGCGTCAAGCGCAATGCCGGCCCCTGTAATGCCGCCGCCGATCACAAGCAGATCGAACGTTTTATTTTTCATGCCTTGTAAAACCGTCCCGCGCTGTTTTCCTGAAAATTCCATTTTCGTCCCCTCCTTAAAATAAAAAGAGACCTGAAACATGCATTATGGAAAACTCCCATAAAACAAGCCAGGTCTCTCTGCATCTCTTGACATTTTATGAACTTGTTTTTATTATAACAGACCTTCCGCTGATTTTCAGCTGTTATGCACCGGGAAAATGTAGTAATCCCCGTTTCTTGCCGTTGCTCCGTTAGATAAGGCAGCGCATCAAAACATAGAAGGCAATGGCGCCCGAATCATGCGAGGCAACAAAGCAATAGCTGGCCACGTTTCCCGAAAGCTGTTTAAAAGTCCAATAGACAAGCACAAGCCATCGAAGGAAAACCGGCTGAATACCGCATTTTCTGCAGTCACATCCGGATGGCCGGGAATCCAAGGTGCTGTGAAAACCGAACCATAGCAATCTATTGAAAAGCAGTGGCCGCCTGCAACAGCTAAACTGCCACAGGACAAGCCGGATCAAACCATGCCGGCTGCAGCAAGAACGGCAGCCGAAATGCTATAAATCTATTTAAAGGCAATGGTTGCGTGGATTGCTTTTTTCCATCCGCCATATAAGGCTTCGCGCTCTTTTTCCGCGAGTGACGGTTCAAATTTGCGTTCCACTTTCCACTGGCGGGCAATTTCTTCACGCGATTCCCAGTAACCGACCGCAAGCCCCGCCAAATATGCGGCGCCGAGTGCAGTGGTCTCGCTCACAACCGGACGTTCAACCGGCACGCCTAACATATCGCTTTGGAACTGCATGAGAAAATTGTTTTTCACTGCGCCGCCGTCCGCACGCAATGTTTTAAGCGGTAATCCGGAATCTGCCTCCATCGCAGCAAGTACATCTTTCGTCTGATAGGCGAGCGATTCAAGCGTGGCCCGGATAAAATGTTCTTTCGTGGTGCCCCGTGTCAGCCCGAACACCGCGCCGCGCACATCGCTTTCCCAGTACGGTGTCCCAAGCCCGACAAATGCCGGCACAACATACACACCATCTGTTGAATCGACCCGCTCTGCATACGATTCACTTTGAGCGCTGTCTTTGATCATGCGCATCCCGTCACGCAGCCATTGAATCGCTGACCCTGCCACAAAGATGCTGCCTTCAAGGGCATACTCGACTTTACCATCAATACCCCATGCGAGCGTCGTCAGCAAGCCATGCTTGGAAGAAACGGCTTTTTCGCCGGTATTCAAAAGCATAAAACAACCGGTGCCGTACGTATTTTTCGCCATCCCTTCTTCATAGCAAGCCTGCCCGAACAGCGCTGCCTGCTGGTCGCCCGCCACGCCTGCGATCGGAATTTCCTCACCAAAGAAATGGTACGGCGCAGTCCGTGCATAAACATGGGAGGAAGGCTTGACTTCCGGGAGCATCGCAGCAGGAACGTCCAGCATTTCAAGCAGCTCGGGATCCCATTTCAAATCGTAAATATTGTACAAAAGCGTCCGGGACGCGTTCGAATAATCGGTAACATGGGCTTTGCCGCCTGAAAATTTCCAGATCAGCCAAGTGTCGATTGTGCCAAACAGGAGCTCGCCTTTTTCAGCGCGTTCTCTTGCTCCGTCAACATGGTCGAGGATCCATTTGATTTTTGTCCCGCTGAAATACGGATCGATCAGGAGCCCGGTTTTTTCACGGACCATATCAGCATAGCCTTTTTCTTTTAGATCGGCGCAAATATCCGCTGTCTGCCGCGACTGCCAGACAATCGCATTGTAAATCGGATGCCCGGTTTGTTTATCCCAGACGACCGTTGTCTCACGCTGGTTGGTAATCCCAATCGCGGCAATCTGCTTCGGCTCTACATCCGCTTCTGTTAAAACAGTCGTCGTAACTGCGAGCACCGATGCCCACACTTCATTCGCATTATGTTCCACCCAGCCAGGTTTTGGAAAATATTGGTGAAATTCCTGCTGGGCTGTATGCACAATTTCCCCTTTTTGGTTAAAAAGAATAGCTCTTGAACTCGTTGTCCCCTGGTCAATGGATAAAATAAATTTCTCCATCCCGTTTCCTCCTTACGCTCTCTTTTTCTTGTTTTCTATCATCCATACTATCAATAATACAAGTAAACACGTTAGCAAAACACACCAAAACGCGGGCGTCCAATCATTTTTAAACACAGCCCGGTAAAAAACGCCCCCGAGAGAACCCCCGAGCAACGGACCGGCAACCGGCACCCACGCATAACCCCAATTCGAAGGCCCTTTCCCTGCAATCGGGAGCAGAAAATGGGCAATTCTCGGGCCAAGGTCGCGGGCAGGGTTGATCGCATAACCCGTCGTCCCGCCAAGTGAAACCCCGATCGCTACAATCAGCATGCCGACGATGAACGGGTTCAGCCCGTCTGTAAACTTATTTGCCCCGATCGTAAGAACGCCGAGCACAAGAACAAAGGTCCCAATCATTTCACTGATAAGATTCGCAAAATAGTTTGGAATGGCCGGCCCGGTCGAAAATACGCCAAGTTTGGCTCCCGGATCGTCCGTCTCCTTCCAGTGCGGTAAAAAGTGAAAAAATACGACGGCAGCGCCGATCATGGCCCCGACCATTTGTGCCACAATATATCCGGCCACTTTCGACCATGGAAAATCCCCGTTAAATGCAAGCCCGACGGTAAGTGCGGGATTTAAATGGGCACCGCTGTATTTTCCGACTGCATAAGCCGCCATGGCGACGCCAAGTCCCCACCCGAACGAAATGACAATCCAGCCGCTCTGGTAGGCAAATGACTTTTTCAAATTGACATTGGCACAAACACCACCACCAAAAATAATCAGGATGGCTGTGCCAACCAATTCTGCTAAATATGGATTCATACCCCTTCCTCCATTTCGAATGAATTAAAAGCTGATCCGGCAATAATCCGGTCCCTTTCATCAAAAAAGAACAAAAAGACCCACGACGCCCGCAAATTTGTTGCGAATGGAGTGGATCTCTTTGTTCTCCTGCCAAGTTTATTAACTTATGTATGATGATAACGCTTACTTTAAATTTTGTCAATCCATGTTCACAAAAAATATATGCGGATTTTCCTGATTTTGTTGAAAGAAGCGGGCACCCTTCTATTCCGAAAACATTTCCATTATTCGGCTGGTGCCCATTCGGCACCAATGGGAGAATGTTTCACATACCTGAAGTCCGCTTCCGCTTCTGGTTTGGGCTTCCCCGGAGTCATGCCAATATGCCTGCTGTACACCCGGGTGCCGCCCCATGCAAAAAAACGCTGCGGCCGCCCGGAACAGCCACCTGTCGTTATTTCTTTTCCAAAAAGGCTTCCCACAATTCCGTATCCGAGGTGGTGATGCCTTCTGCTCCGGCTTTCAATGCTTTTTCCACATCTTCCCGCGTACGGATCAACCCGCCTGCAAAAATTGGAATGCCAAGCCGTTCTTTTACTTCGGTAATCATCCATGGCGCGATGCCCGGCAAAACTTCAATATAGTCAGGTTTCGTCCGTTCAATTAATTTGTAACTTTTCTCAAGCGCATGCGAATCAATCAGGAACATTCTTTGGATCGACACGACTCCCCTTTGCTTTGCTTTTTGTATAACATTGGCTTTTGTTGATATCAGCCCGAAAGGTTGATACTCCTGGCATAAATATTCCGTTGCGTAATCATCACTCTTCAAGCCCTGGATCAAGTCCACATGGTAAATCATTTTTTTGCCTTCCGCCTTTGCCATTGCCGCAACGTATTTGAGTTGTGAGATGTGTAGTTCGAGAAAAATCCCGATTTCATAATCACTTTTTAAAAACCTTTCAAACTCCTTCATGTTGACAGAAGCCGGAAGAATTCTTTGAGAAAAGGCCATTTTTTCTCCTCCTTATGTTTATGCAAATTTAGTTTACCACGTACGATGGACCGGTACGCATTGTGTATATGACAAGATCTTCCCGGCTGTGTATGAATCGGGTCTTTTGAGGGGACTGTCCCCGGGAATTTTTCATTTTCTGTGTCATCGTGAAAAAGATGAGTGAATGTTTCACGCAGCTAAGAACAGATGAATCAGACCAAGTGGCTCATTTGGTTGCATAAAAGCCAGCTCTCTTTTTATTCAGTTTAGGCCATTTTCCACGTGTATCGTGTATCACGTGTATATTGTATATGATCGGGTTTTAAAAGCAACAGCTATATATATTTTGAAGGAGGTAGAGAAAGATGACAAGAAGCGGGATTATAAGTGCAATTATTGGCTTTTTAGTTACAGGCATTCTAATAGCTTTTATGGAAGGTAATTGGGTAAACGGTTTACTCGCTTTTGGTGTCCCGTCAGTTGTTTTTCTGGCGGTTGAATTAACCAAAAAAAGGACAAGAAAATTGAGTGATCTAAACTTACCAGATACGGATGAACGAGTGTCCGGGTTTTTCCAGTTTCAGGATAGTAGTTAACTGCTAATCGGCAACGCGAATCGGTGTAACAACATCTACGACTCGTCCTAGTACCACACCCCGGAATAAACTGAGGTGTTACTTCTTGACCTTGTTTCTTATTTTTGTCCATTACAAACTTCACCACCTTTCTCAATATAAAGTGAAATTAATGAGGAAACACTAAAAAAGCTAAGGATTTTTGTATAAAAATGTACAAACTCCCCCCGTCGACAATATATGAATTCCCCACTGTGTTAAACTCCCTCGTTCTGAATGTTTGCATCTGCGGTTTTACATCGTAAGGGACGCCAGGTTGAAGCCTTTGATTAAAGTGAAAAGGCTCCCATTTAGTGGGCTCCTTTTCATTAAAGAGATGGTACTCAACCGATATATGCGTTGATCAGCTCTGAGGAGTAAAAATTTTTCGTGATAATTTAACTATTCCCCCCCAAAAATGCGGCTAAATATGTAATAATTTAAATAATTAGA
>NZ_ALAS01000255.1 GCF_000290615.1 Heyndrickxia coagulans DSM 1 = ATCC 7050 | reverse complement strand
CAAGCGACCAGCGATGTCATGAAAAATATGGCATGAGATCAAAATTAAATTTCACTTATTGGTGTCCAAAATATTGACTTAAATCCAGTCTTTGTTTTAGAAATAGTGCAAGATTTGATTTTATAATCAGCAGGTATCTCTCTATGCTGTTTCATTTTTATTGGCTTTTTGATTTTTGGCAGTTTGATATGACCATTTTCTAGCTTAATATTTCCGTTGACCATATTAGTTGTATAGGATTGTTTTGCTTTACGATTTTTGAACTTTGGAAAATCCGCATTTCCTTCAAAGAAATTCTTATAAGCAGTCTGTAAGTTCATTTGTGCATTTGCCAAAGCTAAAGAATCCACTTCTTTTAGGAATGGAAATTCACTTTTATATTTTGCAGGAGTCGGAAACTTTTGCTTTTTAAGCGATTCTTTATCATCCTTGAACTTTTCATACGTTTCTTTGCGTTCAGCTAACATCTTATAGAAAAATGACCGTTTTACTTCTATTGAATTAAAAATCTGGATGTAAATTGAAAATCTGGATGAAAAGGCAAAAAAAAATCGGGATAATTAATTTTCCAGAGCCTCGCTCAAGGGTATATTTTTATTTTGGCAGAGGCTCTATTGTAGACAAAGCGAACACAACCAAATGTCTTAGCTAATAATGCGGATTGTTCTTTGTTTGGTAACAAACGAAACTTGAAAGCTTTGTTTTGCTTGGCCATATCCATTCACCTCACTTTGTGCGAAAAAATTTCGTATATATTGATTATATTGTAAAAAATCCGTACAATCAATATGAGGTGATCATCATGAGAGAAGAGAAAGAACGTGTAGAAATTCATATGCCTAAGACGATATTAGAAAAATTGGAGCAATATCAAAAAGAAAATGGGATTCCAACTAGAACAGCCGCAATCTTAGAATTGTTGAGAAAAGGATTGGAAAAATAACTTTGGCTAAAGCCAACCGAAATTCATCTCCCACCTACTCATTGGTGCTATTCGCACCTTCACATTCCTTGAGGATGGGAGACTTCTTTCGGAAAGCCGTTAAATTGACTTCTTTTTATTATCATCGGAAAATAAAACATGTGGGAACAATGCATTTTCCGTTTAAGGAGAGGTTGAATTTGAAAACATTTTTTCGCAATTACAAATCCACTGCCATATTGCTGGCTGCCATCATCATTGGCGGCATTGCGGGCGTGGTTGCAGGCTCAAAAGCAGAGGTTGTAAAACCATTCGGGGATTTATTTTTAAATTTAATGTTTACAGTTATTATTCCGCTTGTGTTTTTCAGCATTTCTTCTGCCATCGCAAATATGGCCGGCCTTGGCCGTTTGGGCAAAATTTTAGGGAGCATCATTCTTGTGTTCCTTGGCACTTCCCTCTTGGCAGCCATCATTGGTTTTGGCGGCACTTTCATCATCAAGCCGCTTGCGCATACAGATACAACCGCCATAGAACAGATGATGGCAAAAGCAGACGGAAGCCGGCAAAGCGGCACCAATCCGTCTTTTCTCGAACAGCTTGTTCAAACATTCACAGTGCCTGATTTTCCAAATTTATTTAGCAAAACGAATATGCTTCAGCTGATTGTTTTTTCCGTTCTGTTCGGCCTGGCTACCACATTGGCCGGGGAGAAAGGAAAGCCGGTTGCTGCTTTTTTGGCATCGGGAACAGCCGTCATGATGAAATTTGTTAAAATCATCATGTATTATGCTCCAATCGGGCTCGGGTGTTACTTCGCTTCCATCATCGGCACACTCGGCCCGCAAATTTTGGAAGGATATGCGCGTTCGTTTGGTTTATACCTGATCTTAACGGTCATTTACTTTTTCGGCTTTTTTACCTTATATGCCTTTATGGCCGGGGGGGCAGAGGGGATCAAAGTTTTTTGGAAAAATGCGGTCCCCCCTTCTGTTACGGCTATTGCTACCTGTTCAAGTGCTGCCTGCATTCCGGTTAATTTGGAAACTGTTCAAAAAATGCATGTGCCTTCCGACATCGCGGAAACGGTGATTCCTTTAGGCGCGAACACGCATAAGGACGGCTCGGTGTTTGGCGGCGTGCTGAAAATCGTTTTTTTGTTCACCTTGTTCGGGAAAGATTTGACAAGCCTGCCCCATATGCTGGCTGTCATTGCCGTTGCATTTCTTGTCGGCGCGGTAATGGGGGCGATCCCAAGCGGCGGCATGATCGGGGAGATGCTGATTTTAAGCGTTTTTGGATTCCCGCCGGAGTCGCTTCCGATTATTGCAGTAATTAGTACGATTATTGATGTTCCGGCCACGCTTTTAAATTCGACCGGAAACACGGTAAGCGCCATGCTCGTTTCCCGGCTTGTTGAAGGAAAACACTGGCTCAGCCGCACGCAGTAAAAGAAAGAACCAGGCAGCCCGTTTCTCAGGCGGAAGCCGTGGAGTGCCGGAGAAGGAGCCGGATTTCCGCCGGTTTCTTAAAAGAACCGCTGTTTCAGAAAAAACATAATGGAAATGGAAAAACCGCCGGGGAAAATGATTTTCCCGGCGGTTTTTTGTTCAGGGTTGCCCGCAAAATTAGTTTTTCACAGCTGTTTCCTGTTTTTTGTACAGATTCAGCAAAGCTTCGTCCGCATATGTTTCGTCAACTGCGGCTTGTTCAACTGCATCATATGCCATCGTGTTGGTTACGATCACCATCGTTGTCGTGTCATAGCCGGCTTCTTTGATTTTTTCCGGGTCAAAGGTGCCGAGTACGTCACCCTTCCTGATGCGGTCCCCGGATTTTACATTGGAATGGAAGTGTTCCCCGTTTAAGTTGACGGTATCGATGCCGACGTGGATCAATACTTCCGCTCCGCGGTCGGATTGCAGGCCGTATGCGTGGCCGGTCGGAAAAGCAACGGATACTTGCCCGTCAAACGGGGCTACCACTTTTCCTTCTTCCGGCACAACGCCAACCCCTTTCCCCATCGCTTCCGAGCTGAAAACAGGGTCATTCACAGAGGTTAACGGAACAACGCGGCCCTTTACCGGATTATAGACAATTTCGTTCAGTTCCATGCCGGCCGTATCCACTTTCGGCAGTTCTTTTTGTCCCGATTCCATCTTGCTTTCCACAGCTGTCGTTTTCTTTTCCGTCAGGCTTTTCTTGCCCATTTGGACATTTGCGAGCATTTTTTCATTGTTTTCTTCATTAAAACCGAAAATCAATACAAGTACGAATGCAATCGCCCATGCGGCAATACCCGCAACGACTTCCATGGCAACGCTTGAACCTTTGCCGATAAACAGCGGAAGTTCAAAGAAATTCATAATCGGCGTGTACTGGAAAGCTTTTACACCGGCAAAACCGGCAATGGCGCCGCCGATCGCACTGCCGGCCAAACCGAAAATAAAACCTTTTTTGTATTTCAAATTGATGCCGTATATCGCCGGCTCCGTAATGCCAAAGAAGTTACTGATTGCAGCGGAAACGGCGATTTCCCTGTTTTTCGATTTTTTTGCTTTAAAAATCGCGCCTGTCACCGCACCGAACTGTCCGAAGACGGCAACAAACATCATCGCCAGCAGCGTATCATAACCGTAGTTTTGAATGTTAATCAGTGAGATCGGCAAAATTCCCCAGTGCAGCCCGAAGACGACAAACACCTGGAACAGCCCGGCCAGAATAAATCCGGCAACAGCAGGGCTCAAGCTGTACAAGTATTGATAGCCGTAAGCAAGGCCCATGCCGATCGCATTGCCTAATGGGCCGATCACGATAAAAGTGAGGGCGCCGGCAACAAGCAATGTGAAAAACGGCACAAATACAAGCTGGGCAACAGCCGGTAAATGTTTCTTAAACCATCTTTCAATATAACTCATCATCCAAATAGCCAAAATGGTCGGGATTACCGCACCGCCGTACTGTTTAAAATTGATGGCGTACCCGGCAATGTGGCCGATTTTCGGAATGCTGCTGTCTGTCAGCGGGTAAATCATCGCGGCAGCAAGTGCAACAGAGATAAACCGGTTTGTATTAAACTTATCCGCCGCCGTAATTGCAATAAAAATCGGCAGCAATGTAAACACGCCGGTTGCGAGCGCGTCCAAGATGCTGTACCAGGCGGATGATTCGGACACGATATGGGTATTTGCCAAAAGGATGGCAACGCCTTTTAAAACACCGGCACCGGCCAGGACGGAGATAAACGGTGTGAAAATACCGGAAAGCACTGCCACAAAGCGGTCGAAAACATTGCCTTTTTCTTCGCTTTCTTCCGCCGCCGCATCGTTTTCAACCCCCGCATCGGAAGCCGTAAAATGATACTCATCCATAATGGCGTTATAAACTGGAACGACCTCATCCCCGATCACGACCTGGTACTGTCCGCCTGCATTCACCGCCGTAAGGACATTTGGCAAGCTTTCCAGCGTTTCTTTGTTTGCCTTGCCTGTATCTTTTAACCGGAAGCGCAAACGGGTGGCACAGTGCACAAGCGACTTTACATTATCAGGCCCTCCGACATTTTCCACAATATCGCGAGCAAGCTGTGCGTAATCTTTCTTTGCCATGCAAAATCCTCCTCAAATCATGATGGTTTCCGGAAACAGACGTGCAGCAATTCCCCGGGAAAATAAAAAGGCATGAGGAAAAAGCGGGAAGGCCGTGGCGGCTGCCACTCCCGGCATCTTTTTCACTCATGCCTGATCGAATCAGTAACACGTTATGATAACATTTGATTAATTTTTAATGTGGAACCCGTTTCAGACGCATGCTACCGGATAAAGGCTGCTGCATCGTACACCGGTTTTTCCTGTTTGCTGCATCATTCACAATTTCCATGACAAATTATAGCACCGCAGGCATCCCAGTTGCAAGAAAAAAATTAAAAAAGCATTTGGCATCCCGACATGAACAATGACGGCGTTTTGGCATTATTTAGCCTTTCATCACGCATGCCATGTATAATCAGGAGGCCTTTTATGATTCTATTTTGGATTGGATCCGCTGCAGGTGCATCGTCAGGTAAACGGCTTCTGCATCGTACACCGGTTTCTGTAATGCTTGCTGCATGATTTTGATCAATTTCCACGACAGGTTATAACACCGCGGGTATTCCTGTTGCAGGAAATGATTCAATTTCTCGGGCTCCTCCACTTTTTCCCCCGTCAGCACGCGGTCAATGGTATAGCGCAAATGGCGGACAAGGCGCATATAATGAATGCTGTCTTTGTCAAAAGTCATTTTAAATTCATGCTCAACGGTGGAAATGAGCTGCCCGATCAGATGGGAATGCCGGCTTAATTCAGAAAGCTGCTTATCCGTAACAGCACTGTGGATGTGCAGGGCAATAAACCCGGCTTCCCCTTCCGGCAAATAGACGTCCGTTGCTTCATTGATATAATCCACTACTTCGCGGGCAATTTCGTATTCGCGCGGATAGAGAATTTTCGTTTCGGCAACGAACGGATTTTTGACAGCCAGCCCTTTCCGGATCCGGTTGATCGCAAAAGCAATATGGTCTGTCAAGGCAACATGGATATGTTCATTTAAAGGAGAATCAGCCCGGCTGCGGATCATCTCAATGGCCGAAATGACCACTTCAAGGGTTTGATTATCAATAGAAGGAATCAGCTTCATATACTGTTCCTGTTCTGTTTCGTTCTTCAGCACAAACATTTTTTCAGCCGATGCCTGCGGGATGGCCTCCCCTTTTTTCCGGTTAAAACCAATCCCCTTTCCGATCAACACCGTTTCTTCATAGCGGGGGTGGGAGGCAACAAGTACATTATTGTTTAAAACCTTTTTGACGATAAAAGCTTCCATTTCAATCCCCCTCGGCTATAGTGCAATACGATTAGTTTAAATGAAATGCACCGGTTTTTCAATTTCTGCTGCCGAAAAAAAACTTGCAGAGCGCGCTCTGCAAGTTTTTTTCGGCACTATTTTAAGAAAATAAAATACAATAAGAAGACGACAAAGAAGAAATACATGACCGGATGGATTTCTTTGATTCTTCCTTTTACAATCATCGTAATCGGATAAAAGATGAAACCAATGGCAATCCCGGTTGCGATGCTGTAAGTGAGCGGCATGGTAATCAATGTAAGGAAAGCCGGGACGGCAATTTCGAATTTATCCCATTCAATATGCCGCAAGTTCGATACCATCAGCACACCGACAATGATCAGCGCCGGTGCTGTGACGTTTGAAGTAATGACCGACAAAAGCGGGAAGAAAAAGATTGATAGAATAAAGAAACAGGCCGTGACAAGAGAAGCAAATCCGGTTCTTGCCCCTGCGGCAACCCCTGACGAAGATTCAACAAAGGATGTTACCGTCGAAGTCCCGAGCACAGACCCGATGATGGTCGCAATGGAATCTGACAAAAGCGCCCGGCCTGCATTAGGCAGTTTGTTGTCTTTCATGAGCCCTGCCTGGTTTGCAACCGCCACAAGCGTTCCGGCATTATCAAAAAAGTCAACAAAGAAGAATGTTAAAATGGCGCCAATCATTTGCGCTGTCCAGAATGATGAATCCCCGAATGAACTGAACAACGCGCCGAACGTCGGGCTTAAACTCGGAACCGGACTGACGACTTGATGTGGCACCTTCAGCAATCCAAAAATCATGCCAACAATACTTGTAAGGATAATGCCGTAAAAAACGGAACCTTTTATCCCTCTTGTCATCAGGATAACAGTCACAACAATCCCGAAAATGGAGAGCAGAACAGGGCCTTTTGACAAATCCCCCAAAGTGACAAACGTTGCATTATCACCGACAATAATACCGGCATCTTTCAGCCCGATAAACGTAATGAACAGGCCGATGCCTGCGCCGATCGCGTGTTTTAACTGAACCGGAATGGCGTTAATCAATTTTTCGCGAATGCCCGTCAGTGTGAGCAGAAAGAAGAAAACGCCGGAAATAAAGACAGCGGCGAGTGCGTGCTGCCAGGGAATTTTGTAGCTCAGGACAACCGTATAAGCAAAAAAGGCATTCAGTCCCATGCCGGGAGCAAGCGCGAGCGGATATTTCCCGAAAAGCCCCATCACAATCGAACCGATCGCGGAAGCAATTGCGGTGGCCACAAATACAGCCCCCTGGTCCATATGCATAGAATCCGGAAGCCCCTTTACGCTGGCAAGCGATAATGTCAGCGGGTTTACGGCTAAAATATAGGCCATTGCCAAAAAGGTTGTCAGTCCCCCGATAAATTCCTGGCGGTAGCTTGTCCCCAGTTTTTCAAACTCAAAATAGTTCTTCATTTTGCCTTATCCCTCCTGTGGAATTTCCCAAATCGCCATAACAGAAAAACGTTCCGAACGTAAACGCCCGAAACGCTAGACTTAAGGAATGAGGAGGGGCAAAGGTTGCTATTTTTATACGATTGCCCTCTGACTCTATCTCATTACCTCGTAGTCAAGCTATTTACGGCAGCTTGGTAGAAACGTTCAGGCCATATCCCTGAATATATACGATGGTATTGCATAGTAAATTGACAAGATTGATTGTAACGGGAAAATGAAAAGAAGTCAATAGAAAACACGAACATTTTCTTCTTGTTTCGGGTTAACATTCGTTCATTTGCGGGCCGCTTTTTTGTTGAAAATAAAATTTTCGGGCTGGCAGGGAACCGGTTTTTCAGTTATCCGCCCCCGATTCACGCAATAGCAGGCCCTATTTTTTGCTTTTCGCCAGTTGCAGGACAGGGCATCATCCCTTAGAATAAGCATATATTCGACAAA
This sequence comes from Heyndrickxia coagulans DSM 1 = ATCC 7050, assembly GCF_000290615.1. Lineage (GTDB taxonomy): Bacteria > Bacillota > Bacilli > Bacillales > Bacillaceae_C > Weizmannia > Weizmannia coagulans. The sequence goes on along the minus strand of NZ_ALAS01000255.1, from coordinate 9,683 downwards.
GGAGGCGGAAAAATGGCGGAAGTCACAAACGAAATGCTGCTTACGGCCATCAAAGAACTGTCCGGCGAAGTCCTTTCAATGAAGGCAGAGATGAAAGAAATGAAAACGGACATCGCCGGGCTGAAACAGGATGTTGCAGGGCTAAAAGAAGATGTTGCAGGGCTAAAAGAAGATGTTGCAGGGCTGAAACAGGATGTTGCAGGGCTGAAACAGGATGTTGCAGGGCTGAAACAGGATGTCGCTTCCCTGAAAAGCGAGATGGCGGAAGTAAAACAGGATATCGCAGACATGAAAAAAGATATAAGCAGCCTTGACAGCAATTATGGCAGGCTGGATGATAAAATGGATGTCTTATTCGAAGATATCATGAATGTCAAAGCGGATATCCGCCGCTTGAAAAAAGTCTGATAAGAAGCCCCATTTTTGCGCAGCGGATCGCCTGCGTTTTTTCTTTTTTCAAAAACCCCGCCATTTCACACAGAAGGAACCATGCCGGCAGGCAGGACACCTCCTTTTTCCTTTAAAAACCCCGTGCCCAAAGGCGGGCCGGATCTACTGCTGGTACTGGGCCTCGTGCAGTTTTGCAAAAATCCCCCCGCGGGTAAGGAGCTCATCATGGCGCCCTTGTTCGGCAATCCCGTCCCTGGTGACAACAACAATCCGGTCAGCATTGCGAATGGTCGCCAGCCGGTGCGCAATGACAAGCGTTGTCCGGTCTTTTGCCAGTTCATCCAATGCCGCCTGGATTTGCCTTTCGGTTTCCGTATCAAGGGCAGATGTAGCCTCATCCAGGATTAAGATGGGCGGGTTTTTCAAAAACATGCGCGCAATCGCCAGCCGCTGCTTTTGCCCGCCGGAAAGCTTAAGGCCGCGTTCGCCGATTTGCGTATCAAACCCGCCAGGAAGCGCACGGATGACCTCTTCCAAATGGGCGCGCCGGGCTGCTTCTTCAATTTCTTCATCTGTAGCATCCAATTTTCCATACGCAATGTTTTCGCGGATGGTGCCGGCAAAAAGAAAGACATCCTGCTGGACAATGCCAATCTGCGAGCGGAGCGATTTTTTCGTCATATTGCGGATATCCATGCCGTCAATGGCAATGCTGCCGCTGTCCACATCGTAAAAGCGCGGGATCAGGGAGCAGATGGTCGTTTTCCCTGCACCCGAAGGCCCGACAAATGCAACCGTCTCCCCGGCGCGAATTTTGAGATTCAGCCCCTTTAACACAGGCTGGCCGCCCGGATAAGCGAAGCTGACATTGTTGAACGCGATGTTGCCGTTTAACACCGGAACTTCGACCGCATTTTCCCTGTCCCGGACGTCCGGCGTGCGGTCCAGTAATTCCGTAAACCGTTTAAACCCGGCCATCCCTTTCGGATACAGCTCCATGATCGCACTGATTTTATCAATCGGCTTGAACAGCACATTCACATACAGCACAAAGCCGACCAGCTCGCCGTATTTCAATTCCCCGCTGTATACCAGCCATGCCCCGTATACAAGGACGGCAAGGACGATCAGCCGGCTCATCATATACGTGCTGGAATTGGTCAGCGCCATCGTTTTATACGCAAGCAATTTCGCTTTCCGGAACCGTTTGTTATTTTTCTGGAACTGCGTGATTTCATAATTTTCATTCGTAAATGACTGGACGACGCGGACCCCTGCCACACTGTCCTCGACACGCGCATTCACTTCGGCAATCTCGCCGTACATTTTGCCCCATGCCTCGTTCATTTTCATATTGCAATACGTGATGATCCAGACCAAAAACGGCACAATAATAAGGGTGACAAAAGCCAGTTTGGCATTGACCATAAACATAATGCAAAACGCGCCGAGAAACGTCATGACGGCAATAAAAGCATCTTCCGGACCGTGGTGGGCAAGTTCGCCGATGTCAAAAAGATCGTTTGTGATCCTGCTCATGACGTGGCCGGTTTTCACATTATCAAAAAATGAAAAAGACTGCCGCTGCACGTGTACAAACAATTCTTTGCGCATATCCGTTTCAATATTGATGCCGAGCTGATGCCCCCAGTAGGTGACGATGTACTGCAAATATGTGCTGATCAAATAGAGGAAAAGCAGCGCGATGCTGACGCTCGTAATCGTTGCCCATTTTCCGCTCGGCAGCAGGGTGTCAATAAACCACTGGACACAAAGCGGAAAGGCCAGTTCAAAAACAGCGACAATCACCGCGCTCGTAAAATCCAGAATAAACAGCTTTTTATGCGGCAAATAATAGGAAAAAAAGCGGCGTAACATATGTCCCCTCCTGTCAAAAAATTAGTTGGAAGCATTCCGTGTAGAAACAAGCCATTTTCTCTTTGCAATCACGGCCAGCCGGACTGAAAACACAATGGCCAGCACCGTCAGCGCAGCGATCATCAGCACAACCCCGTTCCATCCGAGCCGGCTGTAGAACACGCCCCCGACTGTCCCGCCGATGCTCGAGCCGATATAATAAAAGAATAAGTACAATCCGGAAGCCTGCGCTTTATCATGGGAGGAAAGGCGGCCAACCCAGCCGCTTGCGATCGAATGGCCGGCAAAAAAGCCGAATGTGAACACGGCAATGCCAAAAATTTTCAGCCATAAAGATGGAACAAGCGTAATCGAGGCCCCCAGGAGCACAATAAGGAGCGAAAGCTGCAAAATTTTCCGCCTGCCGTGCCGGTCCGCAAGCATCCCCATCCATGCCGAGCTGAATGTACCGACAAGGTAGACGATAAAAATGAAGCCGACGACCGTCTGGCTCAGCGAATACGGCGGCGCAATTAGCTGGAATCCGATGTAATTATACAGCGAAACAAAGCTCCCCATTAATAAAAATCCAATCAAAAACAAATAAATCAGGCCCGGTTCCGCAAGCTGGCGGACAAGGCTTCCCGCCAGTTTCCCGATTTCAAACTTCCGGGCAGTAAAGTGGGAAGACGGCGGCAGCACGGCCCAGAACAGGATGCTTGCGAGCAGGCTGATCACCCCGATCGACGCCAGCGCCACATGCCAATTGAAAAAGTCGGTCAAAGTTCCGCAGATGATCCGCCCTGCCATGCCCCCGATCGAATTCCCGCTGATATATAACCCCATCGCAAGTCCGAGGCTTGACGGCAAAATCTCTTCCCCCAGGTATGCCATGGCAACAGCCGGCAGCCCGGCAAGCACAAGGCCCTGCAGCACCCGGCAGACAATCAGCAAATGATAAGTCGGGGCAAAAGCGGTCAGGATGCAGAGGGCAGACGAAGCAATCAGTGAAAAAGACATCACGGATTTTCGCCCGAACACTTCCGACAACGATCCGGCAATCAGCATGCTCACGGAAAGCGTTACGGTGGTAGAAGACAGGCTCAGGCTCGACATTGTCGGCGACAGGTGAAACTGCCTGGCAATATCCGGCAGAAGCGGCTGCATCCCCCAGAGAATCGCAAACGTATTGAATCCCCCGGCAAATAGCGCAAGATTTGCCAGGCGGAATTTTCTTGTCCCTTGCTCGATGTATTTCATGTCTGCACAAACCCCTTTGCTGCAAATTCCAAAAATTCCGTACCATACTATCTATCATAACCTTTTTTTCTTTCTGTTCCAATCATTCAATCCCACACGCCCATGCCGCAAAGAATGCGCCCGCAAAATAGAAAGAACAAAGCGGAAAGATAAAAAACAGAATGTATGCCGGGTGCAATTCAGCTATAATGGAAAGAAGAAAAGGCGGGGCCAGAGGGAAAAGGATGGATAAAATTAAAATTGTGATTGCCGATGACAATTCCTTTATACGCGAAGGGTTAAAAATCATTTTATCGTCATACGAAGAGGTATGTGTCAAGTTTTTCTCGATAAGGTTTAAATATCGGGATTCCAAGACACTCTTTTTGTACACTTTCGTATAGATTGATAACGGGGGTGTTGATGCGCGCGAAATTCACTCGCTTTCCGCGGGCGGCCAGCGAGCCTCCTCGCTCGTACCTCGCTGCGGGGTCTCTCCTGGCTCGCTTTTCCCGCAGGAGTCTCGTAAATTTCGCGCGCCTCAACGATCAGTCCCCCACATACCAGGCTTAAAACGAAAGCTCTACTATTTTGCTTAAATGCCCCATTGCCGATGAACGGCTTGAATGCAGGGAAACTGATCCGTGCTTTACGCCGATTGACGGGCGTACAGGCTGCTTGAATCGTTGAGACATCCTGATGGATTGTTGCAAGCTCCGTTGCTTTCTCGCGCTTCTTGAACGGTGTTTCAGATAGGTTTCCTGCAATGTCCCGTTAAGCTCACCTTTACCATGGCTTCGGCGCCAGCTTTACTCCAATGCATCCCCTTTTTCTTCATTCTTCTCAAATACGTCCCCAACCCATTGTGTAAAAACTTTTTGCATCAGAATTTTAACCTGTTCTTCAAATTCAATAAGACTCTTTGTATCCTTTAATAATCCAGCAATTATTGATATAATATCCATGGGAAGACCTCTCTCTAGATGTTCATTTCATGGTGTACATTTAGATGATAGAGTGTCTTCCTATTTTTTCCACTCATCTGCCCCTGCGAGTAAAATTTTACACATACAATGTTTAAACCGGGCCGGGCTGGTTTTCTTCCCTGTTTCTTTTAATCTTCTCCCTGTAAATGGTCCCATAAATATTCGTCTCCTTTTATATCCACCTGAGTGCTTAGAAATTTCCTATTTTATGCATCCTGCTGAAATCTACGGAACCGCTTGCAAAAATACACCAATCTTTAACATTTTCTCCCGTATCGCTTTGATACAATTAAAGTAGGATAAATATTTGGAAGAATTCAAAAGGGAGGGGTCAAAATGAATGCTGCCAACCAGCAAACGAAGAAGATGAAATGGCAATGGGTTTGGATCGCTACTGCTTTTGCCGCTCTGATTGCGATTACGCTTCTCCCGCATACGAAAGGCCTGCCGGTAGCCGGCCAACGTGCACTCGCCATCCTTGCCTTCGCCCTGATTTTATGGGTGACGGAAGCCGTTTCCTATCAGGTCAGCGCCGCCATGATTGTCGGGTTAATTGCACTCTTGATCGGGCTTGCGCCAAGTATCCAGGATCCTGCACAAATGACGGGAACAGGCAATGCCCTGGCCATGGCTCTCAGCGGATTCAGCAGCTCTGCCGTTGCTCTTGTGGCCGCTGCCTTATTTCTGGCTGCTGCCATGCAGGTAACCAATCTTCATAAACGGCTTGCCCTCTGGATCTTGTCCCGTGTCGGCACGAAAACGAGCAACCTCGTCTTTGGCGCGATCCTTGTTTCCATCGTATTGGCATTTTTTGTCCCGAGCGCCACTGCCCGTGCCGGTGCCGTGGTCCCGATTTTACTCGGAATGGTGGCTGCATTCGGGCTGCCGAACAACAGCAAACTCGGCGCATTGCTGGTGATTACTTCCGTACAGGCAGTTTCCATTTGGAACATCGGCATCAAAACGGCGGCCGCCCAAAATATGGTCGCACTCGGGTTTATTCAAAAAGAATTTGAAACAGACATTACATGGAGTTCCTGGTTTTTATATGCCGCTCCGTGGGCAATCATCATGTCCATCCTTTTGTTTTTCGTGATGACCCACTTAATCAAGCCGGAAACAAAAGCCCTTGAGGCAGGAAAAGATTTAATCGAAAACCAATTAAAAGAACTCGGCCATTTAAAAGCTTCTGAGATCCGTTTAATCGTGATTTCCCTGCTTTTATTGCTTTTCTGGACGACGGAAGGAAAACTTCATCCTTTTGATACGACCACTGTAACAATTGTTGCGATTGGGATTTTACTGGCACCAAAGATCGGGGTTTTTGATTGGAAAACAGTTGAGCATCTCATTCCGTGGGGAACCGTGATCGTGTTTGCTGTCGGCATTTCGCTCGGTACGGTTTTGTTGGATACCCGCGGGGCACAGTGGCTGTCTAACAAAATATTCGGCTCGCTCGGTCTGGAAACGATGCCGCTCATCGCTACGATTGCCCTTGTAGCTTTGTTCACTATCCTGATTCATCTCGGCTTTGCGAGTGCGACTAGCCTGTCTTCAGCACTGATTCCGATCTTTATTGCACTCACCTCCACGATCCATCTGGGTGACAACCGGATCGGATTTGTCCTGATCCAGCAATTTGTCATCAGCATCGGTTTCCTGCTCCCGGTCAACTCGCCGCAAGCCATGCTTGCATACGGGACAGGCGCTTTTACGGCAAAAGATTTTCTGAAATCAGGCCTGCCGTTGACTATTATCGGTTATCTATTAGTCTTATTGTTCAGCATGACATACTGGAAATGGGTCGGATTGCTGTAAACAGGCTCTTTGATATAAAGGCAAATGGGGATGGTTTAATGGACAGCAACCGGGATATCATTTTGGAAAAAATCAGGAATAACCAGGCATGGTATGAATACGGCACTGCCCGGTTCAAAAAGATTTTGTCGGAGAATAAAGGAAAGATGCAGGCGGATGGCACACATTATTATGATGAAAAAACAGACCGGCTTGAGCAACAGCGTTATTACCGGAAAGCCCGAAAGCACCCTGCATCCGGCCCGGCGTTATTTGCACTTTACCATGATCTCGTGCAAAAAACGCACAAAAACCGGCTGCCGTACCATGTCAGCAAAAACCAGTATTTGGTACATGTGTGGGCCTGCATCCGGGCCATGAACGGCCGCGCGGCTCATTTTACGCCTAAAAAGAACAGGGGTTTCCCGGCCCCTGTTCTGCTTTTACTTTCCAATCCCCTTTATCTCCATTGCCTTCACCGGTAAAAAGGTTTCGCCGGTACTGAGGTAAGTCACCTTCACCTGGTCTCCTTCTTTCAAATAAATGGCCATTGGGACGGTATCCGAGCTGACGGTAAAGTTTTGTCCGCTAGCAAGCAGGAAGGAGACATTGGTATAATCGCCCGTTTTCTCTTTATAAACACGGAGCACCTTGCCGGAAACGGTTTTCGTTTCCGAACCCGATGAGCCGTCAACACTGCTGCCGCCGTGCCGGAGGGCAATTTTATACAACTTAAGCGCAGCATCGGGTGTCGAAGCATTCACCGAGATTTCCGGATTGGCCGCGGAAACGATAAAATACGTCTGCAGAAAACCGTTGGAATCGAGCACAGGCGTCAGCCAGCTGGCTTCGCCGTAAAAATTGTACAAAATCGGCATCGAGCCTTTCCATTTCTTCTCGATAAATTTTTTCTCGACAATTTGCAAATTGCCTTGCGAATCCATATACGATTCCTGCAAATTGCCTGTATAATATGTGGCCTTCCCGGTCCGCGCATTTGTGAGCGAATAGCCGAGCATCGAGTCCACATCTTTTTTCGGGCTCGTAAAATCGGTAAAATAATACATCGTCCCCTTATCATTAAAAATCGGGCTGACATTTGCTTCCGTTCCTTCATCCGTCGGGAGCTTCACATCCCGCTTGCCGAACAGCGTGTTCCAGTAACCGTGGACAAATTTGCCGAAATAACTGTTTTGCAGGCTGACGGCTTCCGGAGAAACAGCACCGTCAATAAAAGCAGGCGCCTGTTTTAAAGAATAGGACTTCATGGCCCCTGATTCCGGATCCACAAGTACAATGCCTTCCGCCTTAAATCCGTTCCTTGCCGATATAAAATGGCCGTAAGTCCGGATATAATACGATTTGCCGTGATCATCCACTTCCACTTGCGGCTCGCCGTAAAAAATCTTTTTCGGATAATGGAGGCGAATGTGGCGGGACAGGTTCTTCTGTAAGAAAGAAGAAGGCGTATAGCGCATATTTTGCTTTACAAATTTTGGATTGTCATCCGCATCTGTTGCGCTCATCACAAAATATCCGGGTGTTTCCCTGCCTTTTAGCCATTTAAAAAATCCGGAAAATTCCACCGGCGCAATATAAACGTATTTGCCGTTCACTTTCTGGATTTGCAGATTTCCCAACTGGTAATAACTTGCATTCGGAACCTGGCCGAATGACTTCTTCATTTTATTGCGCGCAAACTTCGGCGGCACGCTCGCCGGTGTTTCCCGCTCATCAAACGGCTCAATTTCCGTTTTTTGCGCCATTTTCGCTGTGTGATATTTTTCCCCGGCATTCCAAAGCGGCGCTGTCAGCATATACCCGGCGATGCCCAAGGAAACGAGCAAAACGAGCCCCTTTGCGAACTGTTCTTTTCCACTGGCGAGAAAAGCACCGGCAAGAGAAGCAAAAAACAGTGCCGGCCAGAAAACGGATGGATTTAAATCCCTTTTCGTCACGTAGAAAAAAACAGCAGAAAGTACCCACAGCAACAGAAATAAAGATAAAAATGTCTTCAATTTTTCTCCACTTTGCGGCTCGCCGGCATGTTTCAATTTTTTATCTGAAAAAGGAAATACCAGCACCGCGGCAACCATCGCAAAAATGGCCGTAAACATGATGAGTAACCCCACATCAACCACCCTTTCTGATCATCTATACGAAAAACCAGAAAAGAAGTTTCATTAAAATAGAAGATGGATGGCATGCGGGGGAGGAATTTCGAGACGGATGTTGTAAATCTCCAGTTTTAAGTCCCTCTGTTTTCCGCTTCTGATCGCAAAATGGATCTCGTGCAGTACAGGCAAAAAACCGACACTCAATCCATGCGGCCCGACAGCAGTAAAACAGCCAGCCAAATCGTCCATAAAAAGACCGGTCCTACCGTAACCGGAATCACGAAATAGCCGAAGTCAAAATGCAGACACGTGATGATGATGCCGAAAAAGGCGAGCAGACCGGACCATCGGGCAGAGGCAGAAAACCATTTCGGAAAGGTGCCGCCAGCCTGTTTCATCGTCATACCGTAGCAGAAAATGCCGATCCAGCTGCAGGCAAAACCGAAATAGCCGGACAACAACCCGAAGGAAAAAACCGCTTCCCACACTTTGACATCTGTGCCTTTGTTTCCGAGGATCGGGAGAATGGTTAATTCCGAAGCAAGGATCAATATCCAGACCGCTAGTGCCACAAATATCATCCCTGCGCCAAAATCAGCAGTTTTATTGTTCCTTGCCATGTATGTTTTACTTGCAGCAAGCCCGGCCAGCCACAAGCTGATCGCAATGAGCATGAGGATATGGTCGCCTATCCAAAACTGTGCATGCTTGAACGCGTGATAAGCTTTTTGAAGGTCATAAGGGTCGACAAGTGGCGGATGCAAAATCGTAGCGACAAGCATCAAAATTGCACCAAGCAAAATGAGCCAACCTTCCGGGTGTGCTTTTTTTAATAGATTCATCGTCAACCTCCACATTCAGGGTACTTTCCATTATTTTCCCCTTCGTGGCTTCGCTTCAAACCCGGCCCACCGTTATATAAATTGAACTTAAGTTTTTACATCAAGCCCGAGCATCCATTTGCATGAGAACTACTTTTGCGGCAGGCAACAGAACGGCAATATTTTGTTCATTATTCCTTAACATAGACGCGCTCTATGTGAAGAAAGGCCGTCGTTTTGCGCGTTTCCTTAACGTAGGCGGGCTCTACGTGAAGGAAGTTCGTCTTTTTTTCAAGCTTCCTTAACGTAGACGGATTAAGTCCGTATAATTGTGTAAAAAGAAGGAGTCATTTTATCAACTCTTGGCAACACTGTTTTCAACGACGATAAACAATGAAAAGAGGAGATAAAATGACTCACTTACAGTTTAACCTAAATTTGGATGTTTTAAAAGAAGCCATCATGACTTGTATGTG
>NZ_ALAS01000253.1 GCF_000290615.1 Heyndrickxia coagulans DSM 1 = ATCC 7050 | reverse complement strand
CTTAACTTCCATCATGGATGATTTCATCTCCGGGAAGGGATGTCAAATTGAAAGGCATTTGACATCCCTTCCCGGAGATGAAGAAAAAAATCCATGGAAGTTAAGCCGAAAAAATGAGGGGGTGGTTGAAAACATTTGCCCATAAATTTACACAATAACCTGGACTTGACTCGTAGACGCCCTCTATATGAAGGAAGACCTTTGTTTTTGCTTGCTTCCTTAACATAGACGGCCTCTAGGTGAAGAAAGACCGTCATTTTTCCGCGCTTCCTTAACATAGACGCACTCTAGGTGAAGGAAGGCCTTCGTTTTTCCAAGCTTCCTTGACGTAGACGGGCTCTATGTTAAGAAAGGCCTTCGTTTTTCCAAGCTTCCTTAACATAGACGCGCTCTAGGTGAAGGAAGGCCTTCGTTTTTCCACGCTTCCCTAACGTAGACGCGCCCTATGTAAAGGAAGTCGCTCATTTTTCGCATTTCCTTACCATAGAGCAGAATCGGATTCGTTCAGCAAGCCCTATTTATAAAGCAGGCGTTGATTTTTCATCAAAGTCAAAAAGGAGGGTGATGCCTGCTCGCGGCACCGCCCCTCCTTCAAATCGGATTTTTTAATGGAAGCCTGACATGTTAGCAGCAGTAATTGATCAACTCCCGCTAAACACGGCTTTCTCATCCCTTTTTACTGCGCGATTACAAGTCTATTTTCTTCTCAATCAAATACCCCGTTCCTAAAAATAAAGCGATCATTAACGCCAAGTGATAAACAGAGGATGCGATATTTGTGGCGACATACTTTGAAACTGCATTCAAGTACAACCCGCCGATATGATAATGCATCTGAAGAAGATCATCGTAGGAAGCGGGTGTTACCACATGAAAGGTGCTCAGATCTAAATAATACGGTATCCACTGGCTGATTTCAGTGTCAATATAGCCGAATATGCTGCTTAAAATGATAAACAGGACGAACCACAAACCACCAATCTTTTTATGTCGGAACGTCACTTTGCCAAGTGCCATTGAAAAATAGATAAGCAATAGCACACTGACAACACTACAAGCCATAGAGAATATCATGTAAATACAGGCTTTTATAGATAGAACTTTTGAGATCATGAAAAAAAGTAGTTAAGTCCGTATAATTGTGTAAAAAGGGTTATCTGAATATGAGGGAATATGGAGTATAGGGGCTGTTTTTCTGGAGGGGGCTGGCCAGCCCCCTCCAGAAAAACAGCGGGATTTCATTTCTCTTGCCGTCTCTATCATTTTTTTATAGAAAATGAGCCAGAGCCCATCATCTCAGTTAGAATAGAGTTAACCAAAAAACTAAATTTCTAAAGGAGAGATTCAGGGATGGCTCAATTACAGATTACTCTAGATGAACAACTTTTGCATCAATTATTTCTTGGCGATTCAAAAGAATCGGGTATAAATGCCCTTTTGGAGGCGATTTTGAATCAAGTTCTGGAGGCACAGGCCAGCGAACAGCTGAAAGCCGAAAAATATGAACGTAATGAAGCTAGAATTGATTACCGAAACGGCTCCTACCCCCGCCAACTAAAAACCCGCGTGGGAAAGCTCTCTTTGTACGTTCCCAGGCTGCGCAACGGTCATTTTTCAACTGATCTCTTTCAGCGTTATCAGCGTAGTGAACAAGCACTGGTCCTGTCTTTGATGGAAATGGTGATTAATGGTGTTTCTACGCGCCGTGTCAGTCAAATCACCGAAGAGCTCTGTGGTTCAGACTTCTCGAAGTCGACCGTGTCGAATCTTTGTGGGCAGCTGGATCCCGTGGTTACGGGCTGGAATAACCGTCCCCTAGAGGGCAGCTATCCGTTTCTGTTTGTGGATGCAATTTATACAAAGGTGCGTGAAAATGGCCGTGTCCGTTCCCGGGGTGTATTGATTAGCTATGGTGTCAACGAGAAAGGCTATCGATCGATTCTTGGCCTAAAAGTCGATGACAGTGAAAGCACAGAGGCTTGGAAGAATTATTTTGATTGGATAAAATCTCGTGGACTAAAGGGCGTAGATGTAATCGTTAGCGATGATCATGGCGGTTTAGTCAGCGCTGTTCAAAAAGCGTTTCAGGGAGCAACGTGGCAAAGATGTCAAGCTCATTTTCTGCGTAACGTACACGATCGGCTTCCAAAACATTTAGAGAGCGAAGGAACTGAACAAGTGAAAGCCATTCTCCACGCTCCAGACATTGAAACAGCACACACACTACTTCAGTCCTTTCTGAATACTTATCAGGATAAAGCGCCTAAAGTGACTGAAATGGTAGAGGAAGCCTTTGACGATGTCACTGCAGCACTCTCACTTCCGGAGCCGTATCGTCGTCGCCTGAGAACGACAAACGGCATGGAACGACTCAATGAAGAATTTCGCCGTCGGGAACAGGTTATCCGTATTTTTCCTAACCGGGATTCCGTAATCCGGCTAATGGGTTCTGTTCTCATGGAAAAGGATGAAAAATGGGCAGAAGGACGCCGCTATTTGAAGATGGAAGACTATTTTGAATGGAAAGCCAAACAACCGAAATCGTCTGACCAATCCAACAAAGCGACAGACATTTATTCGGGTTAATTACTCTATCCCGACTGAGAGGAATTTACACACAAAAAAAGACTTGACCAAAAAAAGTTGTGATAAATGATAGATATGAAATGGGCTGAAAATCATCATCAACAAGAAATTGATTAGCGCAACAGCGATACCTAGTCCTATAAACCAGATTAAAGCAGCAATAAGTTTAGATCCAAGAATTTGATTTCCTGTCAACGGCAATGTAAAGGTAAGGTAGCCACTGTCTTCATACAATTCTTTTCGAAACGAGCCGACGATGTAGAGGAATGCAATGAGAGCCGCACCAAATAATAGCATGACACCAATTGACATAAAGATTTGCGCTGAATGAAACAGCGAGCCTTCCTTATTAGAATAGGCATACATGCTGGTTAAAAGAATGAACACCAAAGCCAATATGCCCAAAATAAACTTGTACGTTCCTCTTATTTCATACTTTACATATTTCAACATCCGGTTTCCCTCCTATGCCCCGAATACTTCTTTATAGATTCCGTCGATTTGCTTGCCCTTTTCTTCCCGTAATTGCTCTGCATTTCCCGTCAAAACAATTCGGCCATTTTTTAAAAAGACCACTTCATCCAGCATGCTTTCCATATCCCTGACTAAATGCGTCGTAATGATCATCGAACTGTTTTCGCGAAAGTTGCCGATAATCGCATCCAATATTTGGTCTCTTGCAACCGGGTCGACGCCGGCGATTGGCTCATCTAGAATATATAATTTTGCATTTCTTGCCAGGACAAGCGAGAGGTTCAGTTTTTCATGCATGCCTTTTGACAACGTATCAATTTTCATGTCTTTTTCCAATTTCATAAAATCAAGTAATGCTTCGAACTTCTTTTCATCGAAATCCTCATAAAAATCCTGATATAATTTTAAAGCATCCTTGATCCGCATCCATTTATACAGAAAATTACGGTCAGGCAAATAAGAAACAATGGATTTTGTTGCCACGCCCACTTTGTGTCCGTCAATCCGTACTTCTCCGCCTGTTTGCCGTAAAAGGCCGGTTAAAATTTTAATCAGCGTTGTTTTTCCGCTCCCATTCGGGCCTAATATTCCAACGACTTTTCCTTCCTCTATCGTTAAATTCAACTGATCGAGGGCTTTTTTACGAAAATAATGCTTTGTCAGCCCGTTCATTTCTACAATATTCTTCATTTTATTCATTCCCTTCCATAAACCTTTCCGATATCATTTTTTTGATTTCATCGGGCTGGAAACCCAAATTTTCCATTTCTCTGAAAAAACGATCTATGACCGCGGCAGCCATGCTTTGTTTTAACTGGCTGATGATAAGGCTGTCCTCTGTTACAAAAGTTCCCATTCCTCTTTGCGTTTTCACCAGCTCTTCCCGCTCCAGTTCCTGATAAACTCTTTGGATCGTATTCGGATTGACCCTCAATTCCTTTGATAATTCCCTGACCGATGGCAGTTTTTCCCCTCTATCGATTTCACCGGAAACCACCTTTGTCTTAATTAAATTCATGATCTGTATATAAATGGGCAAAGAACTGCTAAATTCCACCTTTTCACCTCCAGTACTGTCAACGGCATATTCTCTTTCCGGAGCTGACCCGGCAAGCCCAAACGAAAAGACCCTGAAATCGGAAAAGATTTTTCACGAAATCAGGGCATTATTTGAAAACCAAAATGCCTTTTTACGCAAGCCGGGGCAACGATTCAATGATCCTATCCTGAAAATATAGCCAGCTGAATTTGGATACCGCCTTCACTGCGGTTTGTCTTATGGCTAAGGAACGTTCACCTTTTTTGCCTGATAAACCGGATGCTTTTTTTCAGCCAGTCTACATAGCTTTCTTCCCGGGAGATCGCTTTTGTCAGGACAAGATAATGCCCTAACTCATCTGCTGCAAGTCCCATTTTCTCTTCTCTTTGCGCAAAAATAAGCTGGTAACGGGATTTCAGCTCCGATAATTTTTGCTCCCGCTGATCCAATTGGTCCTGGAAAAGCGGAAGAATTTTTTCTTCGGGAATGTATTGGATAAAATAAACTTTTAAAGCAAATGTATCTTTCTCCGTCTCGGGAATTTGTTCCGGGTGCATCAGCCACTGTGCCAGTTCCTTTTTTCCTTCTTCTGTCAGCTTGTACATCTTTCTTTCCAGTTTGACGCCCGATATTTCAATATATTGTTCGATCAGTTTTTCATCCAGCAGTTTTTTTAATTCGGTATAAATCTGGCTGTGTTTGGCACTCCAAAATTGGGAAATTTCCTTTGTAAACTCGGCCGTAATATCATAACCGCTCATATCTTGTTTTCTCAACAATCCCAGAATCGCGTGTTTAAGGACTCTTTTTGCCATCGGCTAACCTCCGTCACGATTTATTGACATTATTATAGCATAGGTATAAAATAAAACATGTAAATATTGACATGTTTAATATTGAATGATTTATTAAATACAGAAGGTTTATAATGAAAACATTAGAAGAATTTTTAGGCACCCATATGATCTATACGTATGAAAATGGCTGGGAATATGAATTTTATGTAAAAAATCAAAATACCGTTGATTATCGCATCCACAGCGGAATGGTTGGCGGCCGCTGGGTCCGCGGCCAAAAAGCAGATATCGTGAAGATCACGGATGGCGTTTTTAAAGTTTCCTGGACAGAACCGACAGGCACAGACGTTTCCCTGAACTTCATGCCGGATGACAAACGGATGCACGGAGTGATCTTTTTCCCGAAATGGGTACATGAACACCCGGAAATCACGGTCTGCTATCAAAATGACCATATTGATTTAATGGAAGAATCACGCGAAAAATACGAAACTTACCCGAAATATGTTGTTCCGGAATTTGCGGATATCACCTATATTAAGAATGAAGGCATCAACAACGAAAAAGTGATTTCAGAAGCGCCTTATGCAACGATGGCCGATGACATCCGCTCAGGAAAACTAAAATTTTCATAAGCGAAAAGCCCACAAAAACAAAAAAACGGCGAGACATCGTGTCTCACCGTTTTTTTGCAAATAAAAATAAACGATCACTTTTTCAGTGCCTTCACTTGATTTTCTTCTAACATATTGGCTGTAGAAGGTCAGAATCACGCAAATGTGATAGCCTCTTTATACAACAAGTTGTTATTCTGCTTCGCCGACAACAGAAAATCGTTCATTTTTATGGTGCGGATTTTCAATTTCATCCAGGATTGCAACCGCAAAATCTGCATAGCTGATGTAGCTTTCCCCTTTTGAGTTTAACGTCAGCACATCCCCGCCTTTTTTGTAGGATCCGGTTCGTTTGCCTGCCGGATCAAAGAACGCGGCCGGGCTTACAAAAGTCCATTGGATACCGGTGGAATGCTGCAGGTCTTCTAAATTTTGTGCCTGGCTTTTCGCAGTTGGCAGGAATGCAGCGGGAAAATCGGGTGTGTCCATGACCCGAACGGTTTCTGATTCATCCGCAAACAGGCTGCCGGCGCCTCCCACAACGACGAGGCGTGTGCCGGGCGCCCCTTTTAAAGCTTCAATTAAAACCCGGCCGGCTTCCACATGCTGGTGTTCCTTTCCTGGAGCAGCACCAAATGCATTGACGACCACATCATATTTTTGAAGATCTCCGGATTTGATATCGAAAATATTTTTTTCCACCACATCAACCCGTTTGTCTTGAATTTTCGCTGCATTCCGTACAATTGCCGTCACTTCGTGGCCCCTGTCAACCGCTTCTTTGAGAATAAGGCTGCCGGCTTCCCCGCTAGCGCCAATAATTCCAATTTTCATATGGCATTCCTCCTGTGATATGTAATCAACTTTATTACATGTAATTATTATAATTACAAGATGGCAGGCATGTCAATGATATTTATTTCCTTTAGGAGTTATACTATACTTGTAATTATATGAATTACATGAGGATGGTGACTGGAAATGTCGATCAGCAGTCGTTTTGCTGTTGGAATCCATATATTGGCATTGATTGAAATGAATAAAGATGGCGTGAGTTCTTCCGAGTTTTTAGCGGAGAGTGTGAATACAAATCCTGTTGTCATCCGGAAAATCATGGGGATGTTGAAAAAATCCGGCTTAATAGAAGTCCATCCGGGAAAAGCAGGGGCAAAGCTGGCAAAAGCGCTGTCCGATATTACACTCCTTGATGTTTATAAGGCCGTGAATGTCGTCCAGGATAAAGCGTTATTCAGCATTCACCGTAACTCGAACCCGAAATGCCCTGTGGGAAGAAATATTCAGAACACCATTGAACCGATATTTGAAGCATCCCAGATTGCAATGGAGAAAGTTTTGGAGCAAGTGACATTGGAAGACGTGGTAAAAGACATTGCTAAAAAAGAAAACACCATCTGTTAAAGTCCAAACAATTAAGCAGCTATTTCTCTATTGGAGAAAAAAGTTCTCTGTGAAAATTTTTGCTTTAGTATAAGGTTTAGAAAAATATATTATTTCTGTGACTATAGTCACAGAAATAATGAATATAATGAGATAATATTTATAGTATAAGAGAAGGAGGTGATAGATAATGAGTAAGGAAAATACACAAAATAGTAATGTGAAAAATTTGGAATTTAAGAGCTTGGTAGAAGAATCTCAAAAGTTGGCCAAAGTTAACGATCTTTGGTACTTTGTGAAATCAAAGGGGAACCGTTGGATAGTTGGAAGTGGACATTGATAAAAGTCACATATAGTAGACTTTGTCTCTTATACTTAACTAGCAAAAAATTTCTTTCTTAAATCATGAGTTTAGAAAGGGCCAGGGCTTTGCAGAAATCAAAGCCCTGAGCCATACTTGTTTTTAATTTTGATTCCTACACTTCACTGTCTAAATCAAAGAATAAGGAGGAAATCGTCCGATTGGATCCGAGATCGCTTTAAGCTAAATTCTCCAGTGTATCTTATGAATCTTTGTCACAAAAAGAAGAGATGACAATATAAAATTTAGATAAGTTTTTCGCGCCAAAATTAATCATGACCCGGATAGATATTGACTTCTGGCAATACATAGGCAATGGCAAAATTTAGTTCAAATTATATAACAAAAAAGTCATTCTCAAAACATGAAAGCACTAGTAACATAGTAAGACGAATAGTATCTTATTTTGAAGCTTTACTCTGCTATATAAAGCGAACTTAAGTTATTCGCGTCAAAATCAGTTATAGTCAGGACAGATGACATTGCTTCTGGCTACACATCATGAGTAGTAATGTTTAGTTCAAATTATATAGCGGGAATTTTATATACCGACTATCTTTGTTTTGTTAAAGCAAAGACAGTTATTTATATTTTCGATACTAAAAGTATACACACTTGTAACAATCCATATTGAAGAACGATTAAACTCAATTGATGGGATTCGTCATAAAGCTAAAAAACAATTCTGTATAATCATATTTTTATGCAGCTGTTTCCTTCTAAATAGGAATGAGGCTTTTTTACGATATTTGGAGTCTATGGCACGGGGGCTTATCAACAAATTTGATATTTTTACAACGGCTGTTTTTTGTTCGTGCAAAGACTAATTTAGGAAAACAATGATTAGTTTTTCTAAGCTTAACATGGTCAGTAATTTTTGACTATTAAAGGGGATGAATATTTAATGTATAATAAGACAGTAGCAATTAATTTAGATTCAAAATGTAATGCATCTTGTGATCATTGCTGCTTTTCTAGCTCACCAACTTCTGAAGTAAAAATGGAAAAAGACTATATAAGGAATTTAGTAAATGAATTTGCAAGAAGCAAAACAATAGAGGTAATTTCATTCACAGGCGGGGAAATCTTTTTAGATTATAAATTTTTAAAAGAATTAATGGAAATAATAAAGCCTTACAAAAAACAAATAACATTGATTTCTAACGGGTTTTGGGGAGGTAGCCAAAATAAAGTTGAGGAATATTTTAAAGACATGAACTCTTTAAATGTGGTAGCATTAACTATAAGTTATGATGAGTACCATGCTCCTTTTGTAAAATTATCCAGTGTCAAGAGAATATTTGAACACAGTAGGAAATATCCAGATATTGACGTTTCTCTAAATATGGCAGTCACCAAAGATAAGATGTCAAATCGTATTTTGGAGGAATTGGGTGACTCAATCTTAGGAATTAAGATTACAAAATTTCCATTGATCCCGGTTGGTGCTGCTAAAAATAGAATTAGCCAGGAAAATATACATAAATTTTATAATCTTGATGATGAAGATTCTCTGCAATGCCCTGGCTACGAAATTGTTTATCACCATGATGGAGAGATATATCCATGCTGTTCCCCTGCTATTTTCGAAACAAAAATAACTTTAAGAGAGGAATATAGTCAAACTTATGAAAGAACTGTAGAAAAATTGCAGTCTAACCTACTCCTGTTTATTATAAGAAAAGAAGGATTTAAATGGTTTTTAAATATTTTAAAAGAGAATAAAAAAATAGAGGAATTTGGTATTCCCTATGAGTTTTCTTCTATTTGCAGTTTGTGTGTTTCATTATTTAATTCCGAAGACAAAATAAATTATTTTCATAATTTTATGGAAGATTACTACTACGCAAACTATGGAAATAAAGATCATGAAACCGCTAAAATTTGAAGATGAAGACTATGAAATTTTCGTGCAAAAACATGTTTTTATAAAAGACAAAAAAAGTGGGGAATATTATAAAAACAGGCTAGACTCTCTTACTGAGAAGCAATTAACACGCTTGAAGACTTATAAAGAAAAAGTACCAACAAAATTATTTTACGCCTTTTTATGCGTTATAGCTATATTATTTGTATTTAATTATACTCATTTAATGAAATTGCAACATGAATTATCCCCTCTAATTTATGGTTGGAAAATGTGGATAGTTATAGGCGGTTATTTCATAGTAAATATATTTTTTCATGAACTGGGACATATCTTGTCTTTGAAATTCTTTGGGAAAAAGTTTGATAAATTTGGATTTAAACTGAATTTTTACGTTTTCCCTGCATTTTATGTTCAAATGAATGAGACTTACATGCTTTCTAGGAATGAAAAGATTATTGTTCATGCAAGCGGTTTGTTTATCAATTATCTTTTTGTTAATATTGTTGAGACCGTGAATCAACTTACTTTTTCTTTTGAACCTTTAACAAAAGCATATATGTTTTTCTCAAGCACTTTATTGTGGAATTTAGTCCCCGTATTGAATTCTGATGGTTACAAAATTGTTCTAGCCTTTCTTGATTTAGACGAATATAATAGTATTAAAAAAAACCATTGGCTTGTACTTACTATTCAAATTATTGGGGTATGCATTGCAGCAAACACCATTGTACATTGGATATTGTATTTTGCAAACTAGTGATAAAGAGATAAACAAAAAAATTTATTGTGTTTATAAAAGCAATCATTAATAATGAAAAGAAGAAATAATCATCCCATTTTGTTTAAAAAGTTATTTGTTTAAAAGGAGCTCGTGTATGAACATTTCAAACTACACTTTAAGAGTAAAAGGTAAGACGTTACTTAAGAACACGAACCTACATTTCTCAAATGGAAGAATCAGTCACATCTTAGGAAAAAACGGAGTTGGAAAATCTCAACTTGCCAAGGACTTTCTATTAAACAATAGTGGACGGATTGGAAAAGATATTAGTCAGAACATTTCTCTAATATCCAGTTCATCTAATATACCTAATGATGTTTCCAAGGACTTTTTAATAAACTTTTTAAATAATAAATTTGATTCCAAACTGATAAGTAAAATTGCTGTCTTACTGAACCTTGAAAATATTGACGGAAAAGTTCTAATTAAAAATCTTAGCGATGGTCAAAAGCAAAAACTAAAATTACTTAGCTTTTTGTTAGAAGATAAAAAAATTATCGTTTTAGATGAAATAACAAATGCCTTAGACAAAAAAACAGTAATGGAAATACATCGTTTTCTGAATGAATACATTCACGAAAATCCGGAAAAAATTATTATAAATATTACACATAACTTATCAGATTTGAAAGCCATTACAGGAGATTATTACTTATTCAATAATCAATCAATTCAAAAATATGATTCTATAGATAAGTTGATCGAAGTATATATAAATGAGTAAGTATATTGTGGGAGGGCAACGATGAAACTGGAGTTTAAAAAAAGTATTAATAACAAGGTTTTAATTATACTGGGATCTATGTTTCTGTTTGTTTTTTTACTCGGGTATTTTCTACCGATTGGAATAGACAGGGTTAGCAAAGTTACATATCATATATTCTTCTTTAGCTCCTATACAGTTGCTACAGAGTTTGGTTTTATGTTGTTTTCATTCGTTATAGCTTTCTTTATCAACAGGGAGTATACTAATAAAAATATTTTATTTTATAAGTTAATAGGGGAAAATATTTTTACCTTCTTTTATAAAAAAGTGGCGGTTTTGTTCATAGAATGTTTTGTGTTTATATTGCTCGGCTTATTTTTGATATCAATAATATATCACAACTTTTCACATTTTACTTTGTTGCTATTTTTATTTTCAGCTGTTGTTTTTCAATATATCGTCATTATTGGAACGTTTAGTATATTAAGCCCAAATATATTGATTAGTATTGGCATAAGTATTGTTTATTGGATAACGTCCGTTATTTTAGTAGCCATAAGTACGAAAATTTTTGGATTTATCGCTCCCTTTGAAGCAGGTAACACGATGTACGCACGAATAGATAAGGTGCTTCAAAGGGATAGTATGACACTTGATACCAAGGATATCTGGTCTATTGTGATATATTTAGCCTCTATTGTTATTATAAATATTATTATCCTAAGTCTTTCTAAAAAAAGATGGATTAAATTAGGAATCTAATAACCTATAGGAACTCGGCTAATATATTGTTCAACCATCAACGCAAAATTACTTTTTAACTAATAGGATGGAGATTAGCCACAATAAATTGGGATATTGTCTAAATTAATTTGAGGCTGCACCTCCTGGTACTATGAACGTATCAATTAAAGGAGGTGCTTTTCTTTGCCAAAACAAAAACTAACCATTGTCCCCGTAACATTACAAACTGAAAATGAAAATACTCCTGGAATAACCCCGCCCGTGCTGTCCTCGAAGCCTGCTTGCACGATCAAAACGGCAATCGCAGAGATTTCCATCTTCAACGACGTAGATAAGCACACCATTCAAACGGTCATGAAGGATTTGAAAAATCTATGAGATAGGACAACACAAGCATGAAAAACATTCATATAAACTTCTGGAAAACAGATATGCGGAAAGGTATTGATGGACTATATAAAATGAACTTAAGTTTTTTACATCAAGCCCGGGCGCCATTTGCATAAGGGTTACTTTGTACAGCAAGCAACAGAGCCGTGATATTTTATTCATTTTATATAGCAACGCTGATTCAATTAACCAACACCAAAAGGTGTATTCTAAATTTGCATATTTTTATCCCGCTTTGTCATTCGCTATGGTATACTAACGTTAACTTATATGCGAAAATTGGTGACTTTTATGGTTAATGCCTCTCCCAATAACGAGAAAATAATTTGACTTCTCGAGGAACAACTGACTTATTTAAATCAACAAAACAAAGATTTATCAAAAAAGCTTGATCAGTCGAATAAACAGATTGGAGCGTTAACCGAACAAATTCGCCAATTAACAAAACTTTTATATGGATCTAAAACAGAGAAATAAAAATACAATGTGCCCGATGGGCAAGCTTCCTTATTTGAGGATGGCCCTTCTTTTAATGATCCTGAGCATACAGAAGGACAAAGCCAACAGACGATTTTTTAAACTGTTGTACGGAAAGCAAAAAATAAAAAAAGAAACGAATCCTTGTGTGATGACATAGAAGTAGAGGTCATTCATTCTCACCCGGAAAGTAGGATTCGTAACCGTTGTCAGAAAAAATGTTCGAAATCGGCAGCACTCTCGTACGTGAAGAGGTAGAGTTCAATACTGGGATGACTTATTCTAACTCGAAAGGCAATTCAAGCATTTGCCTCCGAGTAAACGAAGAAAAAATCGCCACTCGAGGCCAATTGTCGAAAAGTTTCTGGACGGGTGGAAAAATCGTCATTTTAACGAAAGAGCGCACTTACAAAGGCAGCAGAATACATGCTCAATAGAGTGAATGGACTAAAAGCGTTTTTGAATGATGGACGAATTGAAATAGATAATAATCTAGCTGAAAACGCCATCCGTCCGAATGTCATTGGCCGAAAAAATTGGCTGTTATCCGTATGCGAGGCCGGTGCAAAAGTAAACGTCATCTGTTTAAGTATCGCAGAAACGGCGAAAACAAATGGGATAGTTTCTATTGGTACCTTGTGAAACTACTAACGGAACTACCGAATTTAGAAATTCATAGAAATCCGGAAATTTTAAACCAATATTGTCTTGGTCAAAACGATCCAGGCAGTGGAAAATATCCGTTGATTTGCAAAAAAATCCATGATAAGCGGCTATTTGTGATGCGTACCGAAAAGGTCCGCTTATTTTTATATAAGTAGGGCTTCCTGAAAGAATCATTTATAAAAATTTAATCAGAAAGCTCTACTTCAATATTTGTCAATCGGAGAGATATTTGCAAGGACAGGCTAATTTTCTCTTCTTCCTCCATTAAAATGGCTTCCGAGTCCAGAGTTTTAAACCATTGCTTTTAAAATTTCGTTAAAGCTCTGTCAGAATCATTATCCTACTGTTCTTGACTTGTTGAAATGAAAACCGTGGATATATCCATGAGCTGTGGAGCAACGCCATTTGAAGGCAAGCAGCGGAAGCCACGCACCTTCAAAAATTGAGTCCGTAAGCAATATCCTACTTTCGCAAAACAATCACAGTTAGTGTCTCGAAAAGTCAAAAAAGTAATTGCAAATAGCTTGAGTTAAGGATTCAATACTATGCCGTTTGCTCAATTTAAATAGTGAAAAAGTGAATATTTTACCATTCTCTATGAAAGTTCACAATAATGTAAAGGACAAGATTCGCAGTGTATGTAATTCCTTAAAAAGGTTATATTTTTGACGATAATACAATGATCCACACTATCATATGAAATAATTCCGTCTTTTTTTAACTGGTTCATATTTCTTGAAATAAATTCACGTGTTGTTCCACAAATCTGGCTTAGTTCTTCATGAGAAAGTTTTAATAAAATTTTATATCCATGTTCTTTTGGAACACTACATGTATTTACTAAACGAATTAATGTTGAATACAGTGTTCCCTTTTTCCCAAATAAAGTAAAGTCTCTTATTATAAGATTCTTTTTGTTTACCTGATTGTAAATGTATTCCTCCCATTTTTCTTTTAACATCTTGTTATCGCCTATCGCCTTACTGAAAGTTTCTTTAACTAGTTTTACCAAACGGCAATCTGTTTTTGCTAATGCAAAGTATTGGTAATTGATACTTTCATAGTCGGATATATCTAGCAAAAAGAAATGGCCAGGGTTCATGATTTTTATGATTAGTTCCTTCCCCTGACATGATAACTGTTTAACAAACATATAGCCATCTATCAGAGCATATATAAAAGATTGCTTTTCCGTATCCATATTGATGATCTGTCCTTTTTCATAGAAACAGGAACGCCCTTTTTTTGAAATAAAATTGAATATTTCTTCGTTTATAATTTTGTTTGTATACATAATACAGACCTCCGTTTCATCGTTTATTATACTTTTTATTTATTCCCTATTTAGGGCAACCTGAACGAATCGGATTTTGGCAATTTATCCGATCCTCCCAGCAAGCCGGTTTTAATGTTTACCACCAATAGAAGAGATATTTGCAAAAGGGGGGATTCTGTCCTCTTCTAACCATCGAAATAGCTTTCAATCGCATTTTTTTCTGTATTTTCTTTAAAACTCTTGCGTTAAAGTTCTGCAAAATCTTAAGAATCCTTGCCAATTCTGAGAATCTCGCTTATTCATCAACCTCTATTTATATTGGCTCTAAAAGTCCTTGTCTGGTGGTTTTTACAATGGTCATCAGCCAACCATAAACCTGAGAGGCTCAAACAGCAATATTCCCGAGCAGCCCAAAAATTCCTCTACTAATGATTATAAAAGATAAAGAATGGAGATGAAAGCAATTACAATAAATTGTTTAAAAATTTTATTTTTCCGGACTGTAATCGCTATGCTGCTTCATCAAGTTGTTCAAAGTTTGTGACAGTTTAGCCTGCTTCAGCTCGCGGGATGCTTACCGTTGCTTGCGTGCAGTCAAAGTGGCTGACAAGGTCATCCCCCGACTGCATTTCTTCAATGGCTTTCTTTGCTTCAATTAACGGGAACGGGCAAAGTTGGCCCATGACTCCCAATACTTTTTCCATCTTGCATTCCTCCCTACGCTATGGGGACGGCCTTTTCACCGCGGTTTTTTGGCGCTTTATTTGCGGACGGATAAACATGAAATAGGAAGCCGTCCATGCGCCAAATATCATAAACAGCAGTGCCAACCAGCCCTGCCATGTCATCATTTCCGTTTTGACGAGGCCGTTGCCGATCGAACAGCCACCTGCGACACTGGCGCCGAATTCCATCAAAGATCCCGCCAAGGAAACTGCGGATACCTGTCTTTGCGTCCGGCATTCTAAAACGAAATTCGCGGCTTGCTTTTGCGGCGATAAAAGAATCGAGAAAAATGCCAAGCACGAGAAAACGCCCCAGTTCTTCAAACGTTTGGTCGCCCGTTACAAGGAACGGTTACCACTATCGGCAGCTCGTGAAAGCGAGAACTTTCCGTCTTTCTTACTATTGTTTTGTTTCTTTTGCTATTTGTTTGACTATAATGGCTAGTCGGGCAATGGCGTCTTCAATGTCGGATAAAGGTGCATAAGCATAGGAAATTCGCAAGTACTGTATTGCATCGCGATCATACAGATTTCCCGGATTAAGTAATATCCCTTCTTTTAATGCTTTTTCAAAAAGTTCGCGAATCGATAAAGATGGAGTGAGATGGACCCAGACATAGAATCCCCCCTTTGGAAAATTCCACGTAGCGATATCGGTAAAGTGTTTCTCGAGTGACCGAACCGTTGCGTTACGACGAATTTTTAACTGTTCCCTAATATAACACATATGTTCATCATATAAGCCACTAGAAAACCATTCGGCAGCTGCCCATTGAGATAATGAACTTGAACCATAATCTGTTTGCATTTTTATATCTGCAAGTCGTTCGATTACAGCTTCCGGCCCCACAATCCACCCAATTCTTAACCCTGGACTTATTGTTTTTGACATACTTCCTAGGTACAAAACCATTCCATTCTTATCCTCTTTCTTTAAAGGATTTGGGGGTGGAGAATCGATCCATAAATCACGAT
Organism: Heyndrickxia coagulans DSM 1 = ATCC 7050; assembly: GCF_000290615.1. Taxonomy (GTDB): domain Bacteria; phylum Bacillota; class Bacilli; order Bacillales; family Bacillaceae_C; genus Weizmannia; species Weizmannia coagulans. Next base: position 15,309 of record NZ_ALAS01000253.1, on the reverse strand, counting down.
AAACATCATCCTCGATAATAGGAAGACTCTCCTGTTCACATATCGCCATCAGTTGCTTTCGTTTTTCTTCCGTCAACAGTACCCCTGCTGGATTATGGAAGGAGGGGATCGTGTATAACAAGGAAGCATTATATTGTTTTTTATACTTTTTGATTAATGACGTTTGAAGACCAGTCTCATCCATTGGCACTCCATATAATCTCATACCAGCAGATTGAAATACTTGAACAGAATACAGGTAAGAGGGTTTTTCAAGTAAAATATTTGACCCCCTATTTAATAGACCAATGGAAATCAGTTGTAATGCTTGAAGCGCTCCTGAGACAATTAATATCGATGCGGGAGAGGCATTAATCCCTATCTTTTTTAAGTGTTCCGTTAGTTGCTGTCTTAAAAACAAGTCGCCTTTTGGCTCTTCGTATCCTAATGAGGCCATTCTATTAGGAAGTCTCTGGAATACATCTTGCATTTTTTTATACGGTAATAGTTCCGGTGAAAGTTCTCCGGTTCCTAAACGAATGATATTTGGCCTGAATTCTGCTTCATTAATATCTTGAATTGCAGGTAAATTGGGTTGATAACTCCCTGCCTTCACATACGAGTTCCAGTCGGGAGGATGGTTGGATACTAACAGATTCCATGTATTATTTATCACTTTTGTCCCACCCCCGGTTTTTCCTTCGATTAAACCAAGGGCAGTTAATTCATCCAATGCTGTTACGACGGTACTACGATTCACCCCAAATGTCTCGGCTAGTACCCTCTGTGAAGGTATTTTTGTACCGACAGTCCATTCTCCGTTTATAATCTTATCTTTTATGTACTTTTCAATCTGCTTATATAAAGCGACTGAAGACGACCTATTCGGTTTCCACTCTAAATGTTGCATGTCTTTTTCTCCCATCCATTTTATATTTTCATTATAAAATTTGGTTGGTTTAATATCCATCAAATTTGGATGGATACATATGGGGGATTCTCCTCTAAAATAGTCATAGGTTAATCAATCATAAGGAGTTACCCTTTGAATTTTCTTTTTGAAAGGAGGGAGAAGATGTTAGAAGCATTTTTACATGGATTTGTTTTAGCCTTTGGTCTCATTTTACCTTTAGGTCCACAAAATGTTTTTGTCTTTAACCAAGGTGCTTTGCAATCAAATCTTATAAAAGCTCTACCAGTAGTAATCACAGCAGCAGTTTGTGACACAATCTTAATTACTTTGGCCATTCTAGGTGTTTCAGTTATTGTTTTATCATTTTCATGGCTTCAAACCATTGTTTATGGGATTGGGTTTTTATTTTTAATTTACATGGGATGGTCGATTTGGAAATCTGCTCCTTCAAAGGACGAACAAGTAGAAAGTAAGATGTCAGCAAAAAAACAAATGACTTTTGCAATTTCTGTTTCCTTATTAAATCCTCATGCCATATTGGACACAATTGGGGTGATCGGTTCTAATTCAATAAGCTATACTGGTTTAGATAAACTTGTTTTTACAATAGCCTGTATAGGTGTGTCCTGGATATGGTTTTTTAGTTTAGCTGTAGCAGGTAGCGTGTTAGGTAGGGTAGACACAACCGGTAAATGGATGATTCGGTTGAACAAATTGTCTGCACTTATAATTTGGCTAGTTGCTATCTTCATTGGGAAAGAGCTAATCATCTCGCTATTTAAATAAAGAATATAAAATGAACTGAAGTTTTTACATTGACAAGTTCATCCATTTGCATGATGATTTTTTGCAGCCGGCAACAAAGTAGCAATGTTTAGTTCATTTTACAAAGGAGCATTAAAATGGAGGTTACCCTCAAACCTTATGTGTCCTATTAAGCATACGGCTTTTGAACAAATATTATTTTGCGGAGGAAGGCAGCAGTATCCGCATATTGGTTTTATGACCAACCAGAACTTGAAAAGTCAGAGGCCGTCTCGTGATCAACATTGGCAAAAAGACGGCCTCTGATTATAACGGTGGAGTAAAAGACGTTGTTAACAATGGATTCTTTGCTCCACTTCCAAAGTCGCTCCCGTTGCAATACGTACATTTGTTGTGTAACCTTTATTAAGAAAATTAATTGTTGTTGCTAATGTTGACGTTGGCGAAATAGGATTTCCATATGAATCATGTTGGACTACGCTAACAGCAGTTGGAGCAACTTCTGAACGAACATTGTCAGTGTTGGTTTCGTTAGTAACTGTTTGGTCTGAAGTCGTGTCATCCTAATGTAAAGGTGTCATCTGTTAAAGCTTGATCAGTTGAAGAACGTTTGATCTTTAGTTGTTGGATCAGTATCGGTATTTCCAATTCCGCTAGCTTTTGCAATTCTTCTTTTCTCCCTTCTTATCTTAGTTCATCCGCATACGTTTCATCGTGCCGCCCTCCCGTTTCAATACCATTCGCCTTATTCTTTTTCCAGCTCCTCCTTTATTTCAAGGATCTTTTTTTCAGAAAAGCCAGTTGCTTTTTTGATAAAATCGAGGGGTATCCCAAGTTTAATAAGGTTTCGGGTAATTTCAATTTTTTCTTCTTGTCTCCCTTCTTCTCTTCCTTCTTTTCTTGCTTCTTGCTTTAGTTCATCCTCATACGTTATCATCGTGCCGCCCTCCCATTTCAAAGCCATCAGCCCTTATTCCTTTTCCAGCTTCTCCTTTATTTCAAGGACCTTTTTTTCGGAAAGGCCTGTTGCTTTTTTGATAAAATCGAGTGGTATCCCAAGTTTAATAAGGTTTCGGGTAATTTCAATTTTTTCTTCTTGTCTTCCTTCTCGTTTACCTTCTTCTCTCCCTTCTTCTCTTCCTTCTTTTCTTGCTTCTTGTTTTAGTTCATCTTCATACGTTATCATCGTGCCGCCCTCCCAATTTTTGATTTCCTGGTTAAACTCCTGTTGGTATTGACTTTCGAGTTTTATCATGTGGTCCATGAAAATGAAAAGTGTCAGTAAATCCTTTTTATCGAGCTGCAAGCGATCTTTCATAACAGCTAAAACCCGGAGCAACTGCTTTTTCAATTCTAATTTGGTTGGCTGTGCAGCTGTTTTTCCATACAGGGCTTTTTTTGCCGCAAGGATTACAAAAGCAAATGGATTAGTCGATTGCAACAATTCATTTTCATCTTGTTCCGCTATTTTATACACATTGTATTCATAACTCAATTTTGTCCCGAAAAAGTTGTATTCATAACGGGGTGGGGTATACGTTTCGGAGTAATCTTCGGTGTAAATCACAAGCGCGAATATCTTTTTATCATACGCATCAAAAATCCGGTAGAAGTATTGAAACATTCTTTCTGCAAAATCAGTATCTTTCCACCCCTGCACTTCGATATGGACAAGTATCCACTGTTCGCTACCATCTTTCAAATACACTTTAAAAAGCCCGTCTGCTTCCCGGTCTCGGCTTTTGCCGTCCGGATTCAGCCTTTGGAATTCCTTATCCAGGTCGTCAGGTGGCTTGTCCCAATCGATCATCTCATACAAGCCTGGTGAAAAAAACGCAACAAAATCTTCAAACAGCGAATGAATAACCCGCTTCCAATGACGGTCATATTCATTGCGCCCTGTCCGATTATCCATCCCATTCCCCCTTTTCAAGTATTAAAACTATTCCGTTTTTATTATACAACATTTTTGAAATGAAGGGAACACCAATTCGACAAAAATGATGATTTCAAAATTTTTCGTCTTTTGACCCAAAACGTAGATGGGTGTGAAAACGCGACTATATTTCAGAGGTCTCCGCTGATTTCCGTGAAAATAGACGTTACCCATGGAAAACGCCGCAGATTTTATAAACCAGCCTTCTTGAGACCCACTACAAGCCTGTCGAGCATCGATAGCCAAGATTTCTCCTTGCTCAAATTTCATCGGCGAGCGCCAAGCAGCCATGCACGGCGCACCGAAAAACAGGCTGCCTTGTGGGACAGCCTGCGTTAAAAATCAAGATTTATTTTTTCCGGACTGTGATCGTCCATGCTGCTTCATCAAGTTGTTCAAAGTTTGTGACAGTGTGGCCTGCTTCAGCTGCCCAGCGCGGGATGCTTTCCGTTGCTTGTGTGCAGTCAAAGTGGATGACAAGGTCATCTCCCGGCTGAATTTCTTCAATGGCTTTCTTTGCTTCGATTAACGGGAATGGGCAAACCTGGCCCATGACTTCCAATACTTTTTCCATCTTCCATTCCTCCTTATGCAGTGGTGACGGCCGTTTTCGCCGCAGTTTTTTGGCGCTTGGTTTGCGGGCGGACAAACATGAAATAGGAAGCCGTCCATGCGCCAAATATCATAAACAGCAGTGCAAACCAGCCCTGCCATGTCATCATTGCCGTTTTCACGAGGCCGTTGCCGATCGAACAGCCACCTGCGACACTGGCGCCGAATCCCATCAAAATACCGCCAAGGAAACTGCGGATACCCGTTTTTGCGTCCGGCATTCTAAAACGAAATTCGCGGCTCGCTTTTGCGGCGATAAAAGAACCGAGAAAAATGCCGAGCACGAGAAAAACGCCCCAGTTTACAAACGTTTGGTTACCCGTTACAAGGAACTGCAGAAGATTGGCAGTCGGCGTTGTAATCCCGAGGCCATCCATTCTTCCGGTTGCTTCGCTTAAAGGCCACGCTAAAATCGCAATAAGTCCGATAAGTACTGCTGTAAAAAACGGGTGCCAGCGTTTTTCAAACAAAAGATGCGCAAGCCCTTTGCGTTTTGCCTTCATCGCCGGAACCGCCACTTTCGGCTTCCGCATTTCCCTGATTAAAATGGTCAGTACAATCAGGGAAAAGACTGCGATAATGATCCAAATGTTAATCCCTAGTGTATCCGCAATCGCATTTTTCGGAAGCTGGATGGACTGGAGGGAAGTGGTTACCGGCACGAGCACGCCGGATTTCATAACCGCGCTCATGACCATGTAGCCAAAGAGCGCGATCCAGCTGCCCAAAAGCCCTTCGCCGGCACGGTACCATGTCCCGGTTGCGCAGCCGCCGGCCATGACAATCCCTATCCCGAAAATATATGAACCGATAATAGCAGCAACCCACGGGAATGTGCCTGCAGCATATTTGATCATGCCGAGCTGAATAAGTGCGTAAACCCCGATGCTTTGAACGGCAATCGCAATTAACAGCGCGTAAAACATGCGGTTGTCTTTGGCAATATACATATCACGGAAGCCGCCCGTCAGGCAAAACCTGCCCCTTTGCATCACAAAGCCGAGCAATGCCCCGCAAATTAACCCTGTTAAAAGCATGAAACTCCCCCTTTAATTCTCACTAAATTTATGGGATTAATTATAGTAATATTCCGCCCCATTTTCAAGTGTTACACACCAAAAAAAGGCAGCACAAATTTTCCCAGCCCCTGTTTGCTTTTGCGGCGTTTACAAAAAGCCCCCTCAAAGTACAGCTCCTATTTTGCGGGTTCCGGCATTGGACGCGAAAGCAAATCCCCGTTTGCTGCTCTCATATTTGCCGGAAGCGGATCATAAAGTACCTTTTAAAGGAGTGATGCGAAGATGGAGCGATCATGGCCGGATTTTACATCAGCCCGTTTTCTGAAATAGCATATTCTGGATACCGTGAACTTTTATGCACCGCGCTGTATAGACAAAGTGTCCGGCGGATATATCAACTGCTTTCTGGATGACGGCACAGTATGCGATTATGAAACGAAACAACTTGTAGGCCAGGCAAGGTTTGTGTTTATTTTCAGTGCGGCGGCGTTGCTGGAGCCCGGCCAAGCGTACCGGCAACTGGCGGAACACGGTATTTCGTTCTTGCAGGACCGCCAGCGCGACCACAAACACGGCGGGTATTATTGGGAATTGAAAGGCTGGTCTGTATCCCATTCAGTGAAAAGAGCATATGGCCATGCCTTTGTTTTGTTAGCCGCGGCGATGGCGGCAAAAGCAGGCATATCGTCTGCTGTTCCCATGATTGCGGATACATTTGAAGTATTGGAACGCCATTTTTGGAGGGAAAATGAGGGGCTGTATGTTGATGAAATCTCGGCCGACTGGTCAGAAGTATCCCCTTACCGCGGACAGAATGCCAATATGCATCTGTGCGAAGCGATGATGACAGCATATGAAGCAACCGGCAACAAGCGATATCTTGAAAGAGCAGAACGCATTGCCGAGTCGGTCATGTTTCGTCTACTTCCCCAATCAGGAGGACTGATTTGGGAGCACTATCATGAAGATTGGACAATCGATTGGACGTACAATTACGGCATTACGAAAAGTGAGCTTCGGCCTTATGGCTTTATTTTCGGCCATTCGATTGAATGGAGCAAGCTGCTGCTGTTGTTGGAACGGCTTGCTCCCGGCAATTGGCGGAAACCAGCGGCGCAATCCTTATTCCAGTCCGCCCTCGGCCTGGGCTTGGACTGGAAAAATGGAGGCATTTTTTTCAGCATGGCTCCAAGCGGGCGTATAATCGATTGTGATAAATACTATTGGGTCATGGCTGAAGCGATCGGCGCATCATCCCTGCTGGCCGCATCTGGCTGCAATCCCTTGCACCTGTATCGTGATCTGTTTGCCTATTGCTGGACTTATTTTGTCGACCAGCAAAGAGGCGGCTGGTACCAGCTGCTGAGTCCGTGCAACCGCCGTTACAGCAATATAAAAAGCCCGCCGCCCAAAACAGATTACCATCCTGTAACGAATTGCCTTATCGCATTAACATCTTTTTCCCCATCCGGGCCTGCCGAATAAGGTTGGGCACTGGTGCTGCATTTAAAAATGCTGCGGCACGGCAAAACGGACGTTAACCCATTTGGCCGCAGTTTTGACAAAAGCAAGCCCCGGCTATGAAGCGACAAAGCCGCCGCCGTTCACATGAATAGTTTGGCCTGTGATATAAGAACCGTCGCTTGAAGCAAGCAACACATAGACAGGCGCCAGTTCATAAGGCTGGCCTGCGCGTTTCATTGGTACGTTATTTCCAAACGTTTTGACCATATCAGGAGGAAAACTCGCAGGAATCAGCGGTGTCCAGATTGGGCCCGGGGCAACAGCATTCACCCTGATCCCCTGGTCAACGATGTTATTGGCAAGCGCGCGCGTAAAGCTGACGATTGCCCCTTTCGTAGCTGTATAATCAATCAAATCTTTCCGGCCGATATAGGCATTAATCGATGCCGTATTAATAATGCTGCTCCCTTCAGCCATATAAGGAAGCGCAGCCTTTGTCATGTAAAAAAACGGATGAAAATTTGTATCAAACGTCGTATGCCACTGTTCGTCGCTAATATCCAAAAACCGGTTTTGAACAAATTGAACCGCTAAGTTATTGACAAGGACATCGATTTTCCCGAACGTTTCAAGGGTGCAGGCAATGACATACCGGCAGTGGCTTTTGTTGCGCAAATCCCCCGGAATCAAAAGGCAACGCTGCCCCAAATGTTCAATTGCCTGCTTCGTTTCCCTGGCGTCTTCATGTTCATCAAAATAGGCAATAACAATATCTGCTCCTTCTTTTGCAAAAGCCACTGCCACAGCCCTGCCAATTCCGCTGTCACCCCCACTAATGATCGCAACCTTGTTGTTCAGTTTTCCTGTTCCAATATAATGGGGATTGTCATAAACAGGACGGGGAATCATCAAATATTCAAATCCCGGATGCCTCGTCTGGTGCTGGGGCGGAAATGTGTTCGAGACTTCTTCACACTTGATTTCTGATCCATAATAAGAAGATTTTGAATCCATGATTACACCTCTTTATCCATTTTCCTTAATGTATTCAGGCGAAAAAATAACGTTAATGCTCTATGCTCGGAACGGCAGAATGGATGGCCCCGATCCGCCGGTATGCGGGAGCTGGGCAAACATGGCCGTGTGGGGGATATAGCACGGTTATATTTCTTAATGGGCAGCTAAAAAATTCTTTTAAAGGGTATAATCAATCATAATGGCACCTTATTGAAGGAGGAATATTATGGAAAATATGACCGTTTACGCCAAAAATGCAACCGATCCATCCCAAATTCAGTTGATCGAACATGAATTGAAAAAGATGGACGGGATTGAGCGCGTATTGTCTGATACAAATGACGGAGAGATCAAAATTGAATTTAACCCCGGACAATTGACGCAAAGAGAAATCATCACAAAAATGCAAGAATTGAACGTGCATCTGATCCTGGAAGATTAGCGTGATGCCTGAAAAACCCAATTTGCCTGTATGGAATCAGGCAAATTGGGTTTCATTTTAACGAACTAAAGGTGTTTTTCATACAAATAGTGATTTACCAATTCTTCTATTAAATCATGCTGGGGATAGTCACCATTAAATTCGAATCGGATTTCTTCAATAAATTTTTCTCCATGATAAACATGAATGGCACCGGTTTGGCTGACCACACTGAACTCCGGTTCGAAGGTATATCCATTATGCTTGATTGCACCCATCCTATATCGTTTCCTTTCCACCATCATTTTTGGTTTTACCTATAGGATGCTGGAAATTACAAAATGCATGCATCGTAATCATATGGGCTAATGTTCTTCCCTTGTTTCCCAACTTTGGGTTACGGAGAAAAAACTATTTAAATTGATCAGGGTACATTTCCTTTGCCAGTTGTTCTATTCCATCGAGTGTGTTGTAGCTGTAGCCGAAAAGCTCATTATAATCCATCGCGTAAACTTGCTTATTTTTGATTGCTTTCATACTCGATAATTTGGGATTTTCATAAAGAGCCTTTTTGACCTTATCGGCATTGTTTTCCCAATTCAGTACAATCAATACATCGGGATTGGCTTTTACTAATTGCTCTACACTAACAGTCCCCCGCACATTTTGAAATATGTTTTTGAGTTTTAACATACCAAAAGCATTATTGAAAAAAGTTTCATTATAAGCAGAGTAGATGTTGATTTCTTTCGGATCGGACATGTGTAAATAGGCGAATGTCTTCGTTTCTTGAATGCCTGACAGTTCCGATGTAATCTTCTTCTGGCGCGCCTTTAATTTGTTGGAAAATAGTTTTGCTTTTTCCTGGACATTAAAAATTTTTCCGAGATTGTCAATATCTTTATATATTGAGTCATAGGTCCCGCCCGGAATGGATGATTCAAGAATATAGGTATGAATCCCCATATCATTCAGAGAATCAACCGTTCCGACACCCCAGTCGGCATTATCGAATAAGCCGCCGCGACTGACAATTAAGTCCGGGTTTGTCCCAAGCGCCGCTTCTTTTCCGACATACGAATTACTGAGTATCTTTAATGAAGCATAGTCTTTTTCAACCGATTTGTCCGGGGCGCCAAAATTCCCGCCTACCCCGACAATCTTATCTTTCAGGCCAAGATGAAGGAGCAGTTCCGCCGCCGTTCTTGTCGTAACCATCACCCGTTTCGGGGCTTCCTTGAATACCTGATCCTTTTTCTTATATGTAGTGCCGCCCTCTGCTTTTGTATAGTTATGAATCGTCAGCGGATAATTCGACTTGCTTTTCATATTTTTTTCCGACCCGGTCGTTTCCCTGTTCCCGCAACCCGCAAGGACAAGCAGTGCGATGAGGCAACCGGCAAAGATTCCTTTTTTCATGTCTGTCCATCCTCCTTAAAGTTCGTATGCAAATCCAAGCCGGTTGGTCACAGGATTCACATAAGTTTGACATTTGATTTCATACAATTCCTCAATTAATTCCGAGGTCAGCACTTCTTCCGGTTTTCCATGTGCATATACTTCTCCGCCTTTCACGACATATAAATAATCGCAATAGGCGACAGCCAGATCCAAATCATGGAGAGCCGCCAGCACACTAATGCCAAACTGCTTGACACAGGAAAGAATTTCGATTTGATGGCGAATATCCAAATGGTTGGTCGGTTCATCGAGAATCATTAAGTCCGGCTGTTGGGCTATGGCACGGGCAAGAATCACCCGTTGCTTTTCCCCGCCTGATAATGACAAATAGCTGCGTGTTTTATATTCAAGCAATTGCGTTTTCCTTAATGCCTCTTCAACAATTTTGTAATCGTCCGGCTGGTCCGATTCCAGTAACTTCTTGTGCGGTGTCCGCCCCAACAGCACCATTTGCTCGACTGTTAAATCAAAATTCATTTCATTGAACTGCCCTACTACGCCTAAATGCCTTGAAACTTTTTTTGCCGAGCTTTTCAGTACATTAAGGTCATCTAAAAAAACGCTCCCATTTTGCGGCACAAGACTTTTATAGATACTTTTGAGCAAAGTTGACTTCCCGCATCCATTCGGGCCTACTAAACCGACAAACTGTTTATCTTTGACAAACACGGACATGTTTTTGATGATCTCTTTCCTGCCTCTTTTTACTTGCAGCTTTTCCGCCGTTAATTCCACTTCCCTCAACCTCCAAATTGATAGCCTTTTTTCACAATCATATAGATAAAGAGTGGGGAGCCGATCACTGATGTAATGATGCCGATGGGCAATTCTACATTTTGGATTAGAATTCGGGACAAAATGTCCGCCCATATTAAAAAGAGCCCCCCTGAAAGGATTGTTGCCGGAAGCAGCTGTTTGTGATCTGCGCCGAAAATACCCCGGCAAATATGCGGAATGATCAGACCAACAAATCCGATTGTGCCGGCATAAGCAACCATCGTACCCGTTATCAATGCTGTGACCACCATGTAGAGCTTGCGGAATAAACTTAAATGAATGCCCAATGTGACGGCAGACTCATCACCGAGTAGCATCGTATTTAACACACGGTGCTGAAAAAGAAAAATCAAAGAGCCGATCAGGACCACAACAGACAAAACCGGCACCTTTTCCCAGCTCGCCGATGCAAGGCTTCCCATTGTCCAGAACGTAACGTCTTTAATCCCTTCTGCATTGTTGGCAAAGTAAATCACAAGGCTGGAAAAAGAACTGCACAATGCTCCGACAACGACGCCTGACAATACCAGTTTTACAGATGTTGCTTTTCCGCCAACACTTGACAAAAGCAATACTGCTACGGATGTTGCCATCGCACCCATAAAAGCGCCAAATGCAATGCTAAATGTGCCAAACAAGTCATTGCTTACAAACCCGATCAAAATGACAATGGTCGCACCAAGCGTTCCTCCTGAAGAAATCCCGATAATATATGGATCAGCGAGCGGGTTTTGCACAACTGCTTGCATCACAATCCCGCACAAAGAAAGGCCCATCCCAATCAATAAAGCAAAAATAACTCTGGGCATTCTGATTTGATAAATGATATTAAAATAGGAGGAGTTTTCCATCCCTTTAATGTGCCCCATTTTGCCATTTGTCAGGACGTGCAGCAAAACATTCATTGATTTTTCAATTGGTATGTGGACCGTTCCAATTGAAACCGAATAAATGGCGGAAAACGCAATCATACAGATAAGGAGAAAGATAACAGGATAATAAATTTTCCCGATTACACCGTTGCTCGTCCCTTTCAAAAAAACACCTCCTTTTTTGCTTCTAATGATAATGAAAATCATTATCATTTATGCATCCATTTATCATTATAAATGCTTCCTTGTAAACGTCAAGCAGATTTTTGTGTATTCATAAAACTTTTTAGGTGCCTAAATTGCAACATTAAATGCAATACTTAAGGAAATACCCGTAAACCTGTGATATACCTGAATCCGTGATGAAATTTTCATTCAATCTCGAAAAATCTGCATGGGATCTAGTATAATATGGACAGAGTTCCATTTTAACCAATTCCACAATCAGGTGATTTCATGAAAAAGTTTATTATAGAAGCTACGAATGAACGAATTACTGCCCAAGCAGGATTAGCTATTGTAGGAAACCTACTAAATCAGACAAATTTAGATTCAAAGTTAAATGCCTATAAATTGCCAAGCATTTCCCGTAATCCTGAATACTCAAATGGTGATGTTGCCAAATCTTATATCGGCCTGCTTTGCCAGGGCAAAAGTGATTTTGACAATATTGAAACCTTCCGCGATGATGCCTTTTTTCAATTTGCTTTGGATATAAAAGGGGTCCCTTCCAGCCCAACTTTAAGGCAGCGCCTTGATCAGGCAGCTTTGACGAAAAAGTGGAAAGAGGTTCTACTTGAAGAATCGCTGGATTTGATCCGCCGAACCAATGCTAAAATTAGCCCCATTTACGCCAAAGAAAAAGCTTATATTCCGGTTGACATGGATGTTTCACCATTTGACAATTCCAAAACAAAAAAGGAAGGTGTCGAAAGAACCTATAAAGGCTGTGACGGCTATGCCCCTATGTTCGCCTATATCGGGCAGGAAGGTTACTGCCTTAATGTTGAAATGCGAAAAGGAAACGTGCATTGCCAAAAAGGGACACCGGATTTTATTAGAGACACCCTTCCGTTTGCCAAAAAACTGACAGACAAACCTTTGCTTTTCAGGCTTGATTCCGGAAACGACAGCCGGGATAACCTCATCATTTTCCTGGAAAACGAAACAGACTTTATTATCAAACGCAATCCCCGTAAAGAAAAAGCAGAGGACTGGCTTGAAATCGCTCAAAAATATGGCATGTGCTGCGAAGAACGGGAAGGAAAGAAAGTCTACCTTGGATCCATCCCCGCAACTATTGAAATGAATGGCGAAGAGCGTACCATCCGGAAAGTGTTTAAAGTGATCGAAAGATCGATCTCGAGAGACGGTCAGATTTTTTTGATACCGGAATATGAATTTGAAACCTATTGGACGACCTTAGATGTCCCGGCTCATGTGGTAGTTTCACTCTATCACGACCATGGTACATGCGAACAGTTCCATAGTGAAATTAAATCAGAGCTGGATTTGGAACGCCTGCCATCCGGAAAATATGAAACCAACGAGCTCATTCTCCATTTTGGTATTTTTGCGTACAATTTACTTCGTATGATCGGCCAGGAAAGCTTGAAAGAATAGGATACACCTCTTAAAAAGAAAGTGAAAAGAAGAAGAATCCGAACTGTCATACAGAACATGATTACCCTGGCTTCAAAACTTGTTCACCAAGGACGACAGTGGAAGCTAAAAATCAGTTCAACCAACAAATGGCTTCCAGCTTTTGGACGCCTTTACTATGCCTTTTTCTAATCAGGCATGAACTAGCACCTATACATTGCCGTAAAACTTGCAAAAAAAATGGAGATGGCAAGCTTATTTGTCGTGCCTGGAAAATCTCCTGAACAGCTTCTTCAAAAATTGAAAACAAGAAAACTACTGTTTAACAAATAATCAGTCACTTATCGGAAGGCTGCACAATGGAATCTACCTATTAATGCCACAAATTAGGTTTTTGTCACGGATTCAGGATATAATAAACTGTGTTATGAAGCAATAAAACTAAATAGATAGGGGATATAATGAAAAAGCAAATTATTCATGTCACAGTTGCGAGTTCTATTTTGTTTAGTGTGTCTGTTCCTTTTACAACTCATATAAAAGCAGCAGAAGTATCTAATCAGCAAGAAAATGTTCATTTAACAAATACTGAAACTCAAAACTTATTAAAGTTACAAAATGAATTGCAAGCTCATGGAATTGCTGAGACAGACATTGTAAATGGGATTCAATCAAGTTTATCTGGAGAAGACACTGAAAACCATGTTGTTACAACATTTGGCGTGAAATCGAAAGCAGCTAAAGTAGCGGCAAAGTCCATGATAAAAAAACTCAAAAAAATTGGTAGAATCTCATGGGATAGAACTGTAAGGAATTATGTTAATAAACTGCCTATTTCAAAAGGCTCGAAAAGTACCCTGAAAAAATATTTAAGTTACGAATTTGTAATGAAGACCCTTAATATTGTGGTAGACTTTGAGGGCACAATAACGAATGCACTAACAACTCAATTAAAAAATATGGGTGTACCTAGTTGGTTAGCTGGAACAGCTGCAAGAGCATTGGTAACCTTATTACTTTGAGAGAATAAGGATATAGGAGTGGGTATTCTATGGAGTGGTTCTTAAAATCATTGATAATCATAACAGGAGTATATGTTATTGCCAATATCCTTTTTGATTTAAATTTCAATCCTGAAATACATATTGTAACAAAAATCATTCAAGCTTTGTTCTTTCTATTGTTATTAATCTATGTTGTTTTTTTTAAGACCGGATCAAAAAATAAATAATTGGAGCTTGCTGAACGAATCAGATACAAGCCCAGTTTTAAAATATAAAATAGTAAAGTGCAAATTTTTCAAAAATATACCTGAGGTTTCCCTCCAGATTCATTTTGAGAAACTGAAGGGCTACTACTGTTTCACTGGTCTCCTGAAAGCATGTTCGAATAAGGCTTAACCCGCACCTGTGCTTACCTTCGCAAAAATCTTCCTTCAGCGGCGCTACGTTCAGAGGTATCCTGTCCTGCAACACGTTCTAAGGTTTTTCTTCCGTTTTGTATGGACGCCCCAACTTTGGCCCCCCAAAGAAACAAAAACAGGTGAACCGCACCCTCAGTGGGTTAAAATAGTTTTAGGATTAACATCTCACACTGGGAGGTTCACCTATACATAGCATAATTAAATATAAAGAAAATTTATTTTACTTCGTTGGTTGAAAGTCGCTTTGCATTTTTTCGTACAAAAGCGCATGCTATACAAGCCAAAGCAATAGCAGCCATCGGCAATAATAAACTTTCACGCAATGCTGTTAAATAACCACTTAAATGGCCGCCAAATTTTGTTGAAATATCAAAGACCAATTCAAATTCCGAACCATGATTCATGGCAGAAATTCTATTTTGTAATAAAGCCCCAACAGCCGCACTGCCTCCAACTGTTCCCAATTGGCGGACAGTATTCATCACCCCGGATGCTGCACCTGCAACTTCATCCTTCACTTCTTTCACGGCAACTGCTGCCGTCGGTGAAATTAATAACCCGTTTCCAAACCCAGTAATCACCATCGACAACATAAATTGCACCCAATAGTTATGGCCATTCATGATAAAAATAACCCATATCATCCCGATCAGGGTCAGCGCTAATCCTGCAAGCACAAGGTATTTCCCACCTATTTTATTTGAAAATTTTCCGGCAAATGGAGATACACACATGGAAATAAGTGATGCAGGAACTAACGTAAGTCCCGCCCTAAATGCATCATATCCCAAAATGGACTGAAAATATATCGAGAGAAGCAGCATTAACCCAAGGACGCCAATAGAAAAAAAGACTCCTACCACATTCATTAACGTGTAATTACGATCTTCAAACAAAGCAAATGGAATTAACGGATCCCGCTTCTGACGCAATTTTTGTTGAACATAGAATATGATAAAGAGCTTTTTGCGATGTTAACAATTTTTCTTTCAATGCAAATAGAACACCACCAGAAATATAATATTGTCAGATAAATATATGCCCATTT
>NZ_ALAS01000252.1 GCF_000290615.1 Heyndrickxia coagulans DSM 1 = ATCC 7050 | reverse complement strand
GTGAAGCACGGTAGCCGAAAGTGTACAAAAAGAGTGTCTTGGAATACCCGATATTTAAACCTTGTCGAGAAAAACTTGACACATACTATTTTCCTCTATTCGTGACAAGCAAACAGTGCTTTGTTATAATTAGGAGCAGGTCATAATATTGTGCGATAAGGAATTGTGCCGCTTTGACTATTTTAGTGAAAGAAGGAATACAAAATGAATGCTGGCATTATCGGTGTCGGAAAATATAATCCTGAAAAGGTTTTAACAAATGCGGACTTTGAAAAAATGATGGACACGTCGGATGAATGGATTCGGACGAGGACCGGGATTGAAGAACGGCGGATTGCAGCGGATGATATGGAGACTTCCGATATGGCATATGAGGCGGCTGTAAAAGCGGTGAAACATGCAGGCATTTCCGCGGAAGAACTCGACTTAATCCTTGTTGCGACCGTGACGCCGGACCAGCCGTTTCCGACGGTCTCCAATATTCTGCAGGACCGCCTCGGTGCAAAAAAAGCTGCCGCGATGGATATCAGTGCGGCCTGTTCCGGCTTTATGTACGGGCTTGCGACGGCCAAGCAATTTATTGAGACGAAAACGTATAAATATGTTTTAATTGTAGGTGTTGAGAAATTATCCAAGATCACGAACTGGGAAGACCGCAGTACGGCGGTGCTGTTCGGAGACGGCGCGGGCGCAGCGGTTGTCGGCCCGGTCTCGGAAGGCAGGGGCATCCTTGCTTTTGAACTCGGTTCGGACGGTTCAGGCGGAAAATATTTGTATGAAGATAAAGATGGGCATCTTGTTATGAACGGCCGTGAAGTGTTTAAATTTGCCGTCCGCCAAATGGGCGAATCGAGCTTGCGCGTGATCGAAAAGGCTGGCGTCAGGAAAGAAGACGTCGATTTCTTAATCCCGCACCAGGCCAATATCCGGATCATGGAATCTGCAAGGGAAAGGCTCGGCCTGCCGGTGGAAAAAATGTCGAAAACGATCCACAAATACGGGAATACTTCGGCAGCATCGATACCGATTTCATTGGTGGATGAACTGGAAGAAGGAAAGATCAAAGAGGATGACCTCATCCTGATGGTTGGCTTCGGCGGCGGACTGACCTGGGGAGCCGTACTGGTCAGATGGGGAAGATAACACTCTTAAATGCAGCATACAGATTGTAAGAAACACGGTCTTCTTATACCAGGAAAAGGAGATGGCATAATGGAAAAAAGAAGAGTGGTTGTTACGGGAATCGGGGCTGTCACGCCGGTCGGAAATGACGCGCGGACAGCCTGGGAAACGGTGCTGGACGGGAAATCCGGCATCGGCCCGCTGACAAGGCTGGATGCGGATCAGTTTCCGGCAAAAGTGGCAGCTGAAGTGAGAGACTTTAACATCGAAGAATTTATTGAACGAAGAGAAGCCCGCAAAATGGACCGTTTTACCCATTATGCGGTTGCATCTGCACTGATGGCGGTAAAAGATGCCGGACTTACGATCAACGAAGAAAATGCAACCCGTGTCGGCGTCTGGATCGGTTCCGGCATCGGCGGCATGGAAACATTCGAAAACCAGTTTGAAGTATTCCAAAAGCGCGGATATCGGCGTGTAAGCCCTTTCTTTGTGCCGATGATGATTCCGGATATGGCAGCAGGCCAGGTCTCAATCATTCTTGGCACAAAAGGGATTAACTCCTGTACCGTCACTGCGTGTGCAACGGGAACAAACTCCATCGGTGACGCCTTTAAAGCGATCCAGCGCGGCGATTGCGATGCCATGATTGCAGGCGGGACGGAAGCGCCGATTACAAGAATGGCATTTGCGGGATTTTGTGCCAATACAGCGCTGTCCACCAATCCGGATCCGGAAACGGCAAGCCGCCCGTTTGATTTAAACCGGGACGGGTTTGTCATCGGCGAAGGTGCAGGCATTTTGGTGCTTGAAGACTTAGAGCATGCTTTAAAACGCGGGGCTAAAATTTATGCGGAAGTGGTTGGCTACGGGGCAACCGGGGATGCCTATCATATTACCGCGCCAGCGCCCGGCGGGGAAGGCGGCGCGCGCTCGATGCAAATGGCGCTTGATGATGCCGGCCTTGCCCCGGATGAAGTCGGCTATATTAATGCCCATGGGACAAGCACGCCGTATAATGATAAATACGAGACAATGGCGATTAAAGAGGTTTTCGGCGACCATGCTTACAAACTGGCCGTCAGCTCGACAAAATCGATGACAGGCCATCTGCTCGGGGCAGCAGGCAGCGTGGAAGCCATTTTTACTGTGCTTGCGATCAAAGAAGGCATTGTTCCGCCAACCATCAATATTCAAACGCCTGATCCGGAATGCGATTTGGACTATGTTCCGGATAAAGCGCGCAAACAGGAGCTGAACGCAGCGATCAGCAACTCGCTCGGTTTCGGCGGGCACAACGCAACCCTTGCTTTTAAAAAATACGAAGCCTGATCCAAAAGGGGTATCCCGGTTAAATGAGGGGTACCCTTTTTGTATTGAAATGAAACCCGCTACTGCGAAATCACTTATTAAGTGAACGCTGTGGCGAAAATGTTATTAAAAATAACAAGTCGCTCTGAAAAGGGACCCCGTTTTGTTTTTTGCATGGGGATCAAACCGGCTGCATCGAATGCCATTCCATCGGTTTTGGCATTGCCTGAGTAGTTCGGGGATGCTTTTTTGCATGCGGAAAGATGGATTTAACAGTTGAAAAAACGCGTTCCGGGACGTGCGGCAGCCTGCCCCGGATTTTGAAAAATTTATTTTCTAAAATCCGGCCTCCCGCAATAAAATAAAGCAACGGGAGGGGGAAACGGCGATGGGGGTTATTCGGACGGATGCGTGGATGGAAGAAGCTTTCTCAAAACCGGAGCTGTTTTTACAAAACATTAAACAGGGAAGGGAAGATCCCGAAGATTTTTACCGCTATTTGCAGCGTTTTGGCATGTACCGCCCTTCAAGGCAGGCGGAACAGGTTTTTGCCGGATTAAAAAAAGCGGGCGCCTGGGAGGAAATCGGGGAGTATCACGCAAAATACAAAAAGCTTTGGAACGGGCCAGATCCGGACATTTATATTTTTCCAGCCCGGAATGGAAACGGTTTCAACTTTGGCCGCAGCCGCGGAAAATCGGGTGTGGCACTGCCGGATGCCGTTTTTTTGTTTCTTGCGCCGGTGCGGGACCGGAAAGAATGGGAAGCGCTGTTTGTCCATGAATACCATCATGCGGCAAGAATGGGCAGGCTGAAAAAACCGCCGCGCGGCTATACGCTGCTCGATTCCCTCGTATTTGAAGGCCTCGCCGAACATGCTGTGCTCGAGTATGTCGGGGAAGCATATGTATCGGAAACCTCAACACGTTATTCTGAAAAACAGAAAAAACATGCATGGCAACAGTTTTTCAAAAAAAATCTTGCAGCCGGAAAAGAAGAAAAAATCCATGATGACCTTCTTTTCGGCAGAAGATACGTCCCGCCGATGATGGGGTATGCGCTCGGATACCATTTGATAGAGAGATATAAAACGGCCCATTCCTTTTCTACAATAGCAACTCTCGGCCGCCGTTCCGAAATATTTGCAGAAGGAATGTTTACCAACCCGGCGGAATCCTGAATCCATAAAGTGCCAAAAAAATACAAAAATAATTTTAATTGAAAAAGACATTGCGTTTCTTTTAGTTTTGTAATATTATCTAAACAATAGATTAATAAGATTTTAATCTATTTTCGATGTTTTCTACTTTTAAGAAGGGAGGTTTGCATATTGGAAAAACCGCTGCTTTTGCAAATTGAGGATTTGACTGTTTCTTTCCAAATCCAGGATACATACTATCCGGCGGTCGATCACGTTTCCTTAACCGTCAAGGAAAATGAAGTGGTGGCGATTGTCGGGGAGTCCGGCTGCGGAAAAAGCGCCCTTGCCCTGGCGGTGATGGGGCTGCATCCGGAAGAAAAGACAAAAATTGAAGGACGCATTCTCTTTAACGGGCAGGATCTAGTGCCGCTCGGGGCAGGAAAACTGAATGAAATCCGCGGGGCGGAAATGGGCATTATTTTCCAGGATCCATTGACCGCGCTGAACCCGCTGATGACAGTTGGGCGGCAAATAGAGGAAAGCATGGATTACCATACCAGGCTATCCGGTTCCGAAAAGAAAAAGCGGACGCTTGAATTGTTAAACCGGGTCGGGATCCCTTATCCCGAAAGGACGTATAAGCAATACCCGCATGAGCTTTCCGGCGGCATGAGGCAGCGGGTGGTGATTGCCATTGCCATTGCCTGCCAGCCGTCGCTTGTCATTGCGGATGAACCGACAACAGCGCTCGATGTCACGATCCAGGCACAAATTATGGATTTACTGAAAGATTTGCAGCGCCAGATGAAGACGGGCATTATTTTAATTACCCACGATCTTGGCGTCGTTGCTGAAATGGCCGACAGAGTGGCTGTCATGTATGCAGGCGAAATTGTCGAAATTGCGGATGTTACAACACTCTTCAAAAATCCGTTACATCCTTATACCCGTTCTTTGCTGAATTCAATCCCGTCCGCAACGGAATCGAAAGAAAGGCTGCATGTCATCCAGGGCATCGTTCCTTCACTGAAGAACCTGCCGCGCTCGGGATGCCGCTTTAAGTCAAGGATTGGCTGGATCAGCAACGCGGCGCATGAAGAAAATCCGGTTCTCCGCGAAGTGGAAAACGGACACTGGGTGCGCTGTACCTGTTATAAACATTTTTATTTCCCGGACGAAAAGAACACGGAGACAGGGGATATGTATCATGCCACTTCTTAAGGTTGAAAATCTGAAAGTCTATTATCCGGTACGGGGCGGGTTTTTCCGCCGGGTGGTCGACCATGTAAAAGCGGTCCATGATATCAGTTTCGAACTGCAGCCTGGAGAAACGTACGGGCTTGTCGGGGAATCGGGCTGCGGCAAAACGACAACGGGCAGGACGATCGTCGGGCTTAACAGGGCAACTGAGGGCAAAATTGTGTTTGAAGGCACCGATTTGGCGCGGCTCAGCCGCAAGGAATTTCAACATTACCGGAAAGATATCCAAATGATCTTCCAGGATCCGTATTCTTCCCTGAATCCGAAAAAGCGCGTGGCGGATATTATTGCCGAACCGATTCGCAATTTTGAGAAACTGCCCCGCGAACAAGAGCGGGAAAAAGTCCGCGAAGTCATGGAAAAAGTCGGCCTGAGCCCGGACTCCATGTTTAAATACCCGCATGAATTTTCAGGCGGGCAGCGCCAGCGGATCGGAATT
The DNA here is from genome assembly GCF_000290615.1 of Heyndrickxia coagulans DSM 1 = ATCC 7050. GTDB lineage: Bacteria > Bacillota > Bacilli > Bacillales > Bacillaceae_C > Weizmannia > Weizmannia coagulans. The sequence continues at coordinate 7,359 of NZ_ALAS01000252.1, read as the reverse complement.
GCCCGGGCGCTGACATTGAACCCGAAACTGATTATTGCGGATGAGCCGGTCTCCGCCCTTGATGTTTCTGTCCAGGCCCAGGTGCTCAATTTTATGAAAGACATCCAAAAAGAATTCGGGCTCACCTACCTGTTTATCAGCCATGACCTTGGCATTATCCGTCATATGTGCGACCGGATCGGCATCATGTACCGGGGGCGTTTTGTGGAAGAAGGGACGAGCGATGAAATTTACGAGAATCCGCAACATATCTACACAAAACGGCTGCTGTCCGCGATTCCAAACGGAGATCCGGAAAAAAGAACAGCACAAAAACAGTATCGGGAAAAAATCAACAATGAATTCCGGCAGGCTTTCAGGGATTATTTTGACGAGGAAGGGAAGCCGTACCATCTCAAGCCGGTTTCGCCGACCCATTCCGTTGCACTGCCGTAAAGAGGGGGCACAGTTATGATTAAATTTATATTGCGCAGAATTCTCATCATGATCCCTCAATTAATTATTTTGAGTATTTTAATTTTCATGCTTGCAAAGGCCATGCCCGGCGATGCGCTGACCGGCCGGCTGGCGAGCAATCCGAAAATGGATGTCCAGACGCTCCATGAAATGAAAGACAAGTTGGGGCTGAATGATCCGGCTTATGTGCAGTACGCCCGCTGGGTGAAAAATCTCTTCAAAGGCGATCTCGGCATCTCTTACATTCACCAGCAGCCTGTAACAGAACTGCTTGCCGGGCGGTTATGGAACACGATTTTGCTGTCGGCGGTGATTCTGATCCTGACGTATTTGATCGCCATTCCGCTTGGGATCGTGGCCGGGAGATGGACGGATTCATGGGCGGATAAGCTGATAACCGGTTATAACTATCTCAGTTATGCAACCCCGTTGTTTATCTTTGCATTGATTATGCTGTTTGTGTTCGGTTTTGTCCTGTCATGGTTTCCGACAAGCGGCAGCGTCAATATCCAGGCCCGTGACGGCACGTTTGAATATTACATGAGCAAACTGTACCATCTGATTTTGCCGGCCTTATCCGGATCCCTGCTCGCAACGGTGGGCACGATCCAGTATTTGCGGAATGAAATCATCGATACAAAAATCAAAGATTTTGTAAAAACAGCGCGGGCAAAAGGCGTGCCTGAGTCCAAAGTGTATACGCGCCATATTTTGAGAAACTCGCTTTTACCGATCGCCACTTTTTTCGGTTATGAGATTACCGGATTAATCGGCGGGTCCGTCGTTTTGGAATCGATATTCGGTTATCCGGGGATCGGGCAGCTGTTTTTGCAATCCATTATGCAGCGCGATTACAGCGTGGTCACGGCGCTCGTGATGATTTCCGGCGTGGCGACTTTGTTCGGCACATTATTATCAGATATTATTTTAAGCGCTGTGGATCCGCGTATCCGGATTGAGTAACGGGGGGTGAGAGGATGAAAGCAGTCATTTCAACACAACAGCCCGCAACTGCCGAAACAGAAAAAAGCCCGTCCGGATTTTCGATTATCTGGCGGGAACTGATCAAAGATAAAATGGCCGTTATCTCCATGATCGTGCTGGGGCTGATTCTAGTTACAGTTTACGGCATGTCATTGATTTTAAACGAAAATGAGATTGTAAAGGTTGACCTTTTATCCATTTACGCGCCGCCCTCAGCTGAACACTGGCTCGGCACCGATTACGGCGGCCGGGATATATTCGGACAACTGATTATCGGTGCAAAAAATTCGTTTACAATCGGGCTTGCGATCACATTGATTACCGGTGCGATCGGGCTTGCGGTCGGATTAATTGCCGGTTACTTCGGCGGGGTCATTGACAATATCATCATGAGAATCATTGACTTTATTCTTGTCCTGCCGTTTTTAATGCTGATCATTGTCCTCGTGACAATCGTGCCGAAATATAATGTGTTTTCTTTTATTCTCATTATGAGTGCATTCCTTTGGGTCGGAAAAGCGAGGTTGATTCGCTCCAAGACACTGGCGGAAAGGGAACTAGACTATGTCAGTGCTTCCAAGACGCTCGGCACGCCGGACTGGAAAATTATCCTTTTCCAGGTCCTGCCGAATTTGAGCTCGATTATTATCGTAAACTTGACGATTAATCTGGCAAGCAATATTGGCATTGAATCGAGCCTGACCTATCTCGGCTTCGGGTTGCCGGAAAGCACACCGAGCCTTGGGACGTTGGTTAGTTACGCCACAAACCCGGATGTGCTCCAGCATAAATGGTGGATTTGGTTACCTGCATCGCTCCTGATTCTGGTGATGATGCTGTGTATAAATTTTATCGGCCAGGCGTTAAAACGCGCAGCTGATGCAAGACAAAGACAAGGATAAAAAAGAGGGGGCTTAGCAATGAGGAAAAGAAAATGGTCAAGCGTATTCAGTTTGCTGGTGATGCTCGTATTGGTGCTGTCAGCCTGCAACAATTCATCGAGCAGCGGAAGCAAAGAAGACAAGGCAGTGAAGACGGAAGATTTAGCAAGCAAGTTTCCGACTACCGTCAAAAACAATAAAAAAGCCATTGACGGCGGGGTTCTGAACTACGGCATCGTTTCCGATACGCCGATTGAAGGCACATTCAACTCTGCTTTCTACAAAGGGGAACCGGATGCTGAAGTCATTCAATTTTTTGAAGATTCGCTGTTAAAAACAGACAAAAACTATGAATTTACGAATGACGGCGCCGCCACGTACAAATTGTCCAATGACAACAAAACAATGACGATTAAAATCAAAGACAATGTCAACTGGTCTGATGGAAAGCCGGTAACCGCGGAAGATCTCGAATTTGCATACCTGGTCATCGGCAATAAAGACTATACCGGCGTGCGCTATGGCGATCCTCTGTTTCAAAACATCGTCGGCATGGATGAATACCATAAAGGAAAAGCCAAGAACATTTCCGGTATTAAAGTGATCGATGATAAAACAATTTCCATTACCTGGAAGAGCGCCAACCCTTCCGAAAAAACGGGCGTCTGGACGACACCGCTTCCAAAACACTATTTAAAAGATGTGCCGATCGCAAAAATGGCGCAGTCGGACAAAATCCGTTTACATCCTTTAGGCTTCGGCCCGTTTAAAGTGAAAAAAGTGGTTCCAGGCGAGTCTGTTGAACTTGTCAGGAATGACCATTACTGGGCAGGAAAACCGAAACTAAAAGGTGTAATCATCAAAGTGGTCAATCCGAAAGTGGTATTGGAAGCCTTGAAAAAAGGCGAGATTGACTATGCTGCCTTCCCGGTAGACCAATACGAATCCGCTAAAAGCGCGAAAAACTTCCAGCTGCTCGGCACGATCGATTCGGCTTACAGCTATATCGGATTTAAGCTTGGCCACTGGGATGCAAAGAAACAGGAAAACGTCATGGATAACCCGAAATTCCAAAATAAAAAACTGCGCCAGGCGATGGCGTATGCGCTCGATAACAAGTCTGTCGGCGAGAAAATCTACCACGGGTTGCGTTTTCCGGCGACCACTTTAATTCCGCCATCTTTCCCGGAATGGCATGACAAGTCCGCGAAAGGGTACAAATATGATCCGAAAAAAGCAAAGAAACTGCTTGATGAAGCCGGTTATAAAGATGTGGACAAAGACGGGTACCGCGAAGATCCGGACGGCAAAAAATTCGTCATTAACTTTCTTTCCATGAGTGGCGGGGATACAGCCGAGCCGCTGGCAAAATTCTATATGCAATGCTGGAAAGATGTCGGCTTAAATGTGAAGCTTGTAAACGGCCGCCTTGCTGAGTTCAACTCTTTCTATGACATGGTGAAAAAAGATGACCCGAAAGTGGATATCTATGCAGGTGCCTGGGGAACAGGTACAAATGTGGATCCGTATGGCTTGTACGGACGGAACGTCATGTTTAACTACACCCGCTTTGTCAGCAAGAAAAATGATGAATTGCTGGAAAAAGGGCATTCTCCGAAAGCTTTTGACACAGCATACCGCAAAAAGGTTTACAATGAATGGCAGGAGTATATGAATGAGGAAGCGGCAGTCATCCCGACCGTTTACCGCTATCAATTGTATGCAGTGAACAACCGCGTGAAAAACTTGGCTATATATCCACATACGGATTGGGAAAAGGTGAGTGTCACATCCGAAAAAGCGGACACCCAGGAATAATCCATAAAGGCCCTGTCTTTGGCAGGGCCTTTTCCTTTCCGGCTTACCGGGATCGGGAGAGCAGAGCGTCTTTTTAAAGCAGAGCCTTTATCCTTTCCGACTCACCGGGGGAGGGAGAGCAGGGCGTCTTTTTAAAACAGGGCCTTTATCCTTTCCGACTCGCCGGGGGTGGGAAAACGAAGCGTCTTTTAAAGCAGGCCTTCTTCCTTTTCGACGCGGTGGGATTGGGGTTCTTCTTTTTACGAGCGAAGCGCAATCTTCATTTTCTACACAGCGGAATCCGGAAAAGAAGGAATAATTTAACTGCCCCCTGCCTATACTGAATGACAAACAGAGTATACGGGGGGTTATCCATGCTGTATCTTCACGATATATGGGTCAACTGGTTCGAGGGGGAGGAAAACAGTTATAATGTCTGTCCGTTCCATGAGTGGCGGAGGGACGATGTGATCGAACTGCTGGACCAGGTGCCGCTTTTATTTGTGGACACGCATTTATACGAGTACATTGAAAATGATTTGGCTGAACTGCCGCAAACTTTGCTGAATGATGTTTTCCAGAAGGCGGTTTTGCGCAAAAACCATGAACGAATCCAGCTGGAATATTGTTTTGTCGTGACGGACGGAAAAGGGATTTTGGCGGTTGATACGATCGGCTATACGCTGCCGATCCGCAAAAGCAGGCTGATTCCGAGGCAGGAACAACTTGTCTATGAAATGATTGAAGGGCATGAACCGGTGTCCTATCCGTTTGAAAACCGCAGCCATCCGAAAGAACATCATATTTTATCCCCGTCGCCGGAATGCATGCAGGGGCTGACAAGAAGGGAACGGCAATTAAAGCAGTTGTTATTTATGGCGCTCGATCAGCTTTATTCCTCGAAAAATACGGCGGAAGTGCGGTACTGGTATACAGAATGGCGTCCGGAGCAGTATGAACACATCCAGTTTATGCCATTTGAAGATGCATGGGAGCGGCTTTATGCAGAAACAAAAACAGGCTGGTCCAAAAAGCATGAACAGTTGTGCGAAAACATGATCAAAGGGCAGCCCTTTTTTGAAAAGCTATGGGAACTGGAACACAATGAAAAAAGCGAACTGATGTAAAAACGAGTTGCGAAACGATCCGCAACTCGCTTTTTTTAGTGGCGGTTTTTTCTGCCCAGCCCCATCGCATTTTCCATTTTCCTCAGCATTTTTCCGGCTACAATATTGGCCTTTTCCGCGCCTTTATCCAGGATCCGGTCCAGTTCCTCCGATTCAATCAGTTCATAATATCGTTTTTGGATCGGGGCAAGCCCTTCATTCACCACATCAACGAGATCCGCTTTAAACGCACCGTAGCCGGCGCCGTCATATTTCCGTTCCAGCTCTTCAATGGACAGGCCGCTGAAGTTGGAATAGATGTCGAGCAAATTGGAAATGCCCGGTTTCCGTTCTTTGTCGTATTTGACTACGCCTTCTGAATCCGTAACCGCGCTTTTAATCTTTTTGTCGACCAGTTTCGGGTCGTCAAGCAGCGAGATAAATGCCTTTTGATTCGGATCGGATTTGCTCATTTTTTTCGTCGGATCCTGCAGCGACATAATCCTTGCTCCGGAGTTGGAAAGCTTGATGTCCGGCAGCGTAAATATTTCAAGATAACGTTTATTGAACCTTTCCGCCAAATCCCTCGTCAGCTCGAGATGCTGTTTCTGGTCCTCGCCGACCGGCACAAGATCCGTGCTGTACAGCAGAATATCGGCGGCCATGAGCGGCGGATATGTGAGAAGCCCGGCTGATACGCTTTCTTTTCCTGCAGATTTGTCTTTAAACTGCGTCATTCTTTCCAATTCGCCGACATAGGCAACGCATTGGAGCATCCATCCGGCCTGGGCGTGCGCCGGCACTTCCGACTGGATAAAGAGCGTTGCTTTGTCTGGATCAATGCCGACTGCCAAATAAAAAGCGGCAAGGCTCCTGATGTTTTTGCGGAGTTCAAGGCGGTCTTGCGGCACAGTAATGGCATGCTCGTCAACAATGCAAAAATAGCAATTAAAGCTGTTCTGCAATTCCACAAACTGCTTCATTGCCCCAAGATAGTTCCCGATGTGGATCGTTCCACTCGGCTGAATGCCTGAAAAAATCGTCCTCATTTTCTTTCTTCCTCCTCGAACACTGATATTTTTCCGGAAAATAAAAAAACCATTCATCCAAAATTAGGGACGAATGGGATAAATCCGCGGTGCCACCCTAAGTGCCCTGGTATGGGCCGCTTAGTTCCAATGCCAATTGGAGCCTGGTTAACGCAAGGCGTACGCCGGAAACTAATGAGGTAGCCGCCCGTTCATCTCCGGAGCTCGAAAGCCCATTCCATCTGCAGGCATGTTTGTTCCCACCAGCCACAAACTCTCTGAAATGCCATAAACAGATGTACTCTTCTTTCTCATCGCTTCTATATACCAGTTTCATTATAATGAAAAGAAGGAAAAATGTCAAAAACCGCTGTCCGCTAGAGTGCCCGTTTGTATGCAAGACTCAGCCTTTATATGTCCGGCATTTCAGGACGAACTTTGCAGAAAAAGGGCGATCGCCATCAGTACCATCATGAAGACCCCGGTAAGAAGAGGCACGGAAACACGCAGGGTAACCAGCTTCGACAGCGGGCGGACGTCCCCCTCGTTAAATTTGGAAGACATTCTTTGAAACCCGTAAATAAACGCATCAAAAAAACCGGTCCGCGCCATTAAAACCGACGCGGCAAAAAGAATCAAAAGCGCCCCGATCGTAAACGAAGTATTAATATAGCTAAGCAAATCGATTCGCTTATACACCAAAAAAGAAAAAAGTAAAACAAGTAACTGGGAGGCCAGCAACCAACAGACAAGCTTTTTGAACATACGCTCACCTACAAAATGATTTTCATCCATTATACAGGAACAGAAGAAAAGATGAAATACTGGAAGATCTGAAGCTAAATTAAAGTTAAATAAAATTTATTAAAATTAATTTAAATTTTGTTAAAAAACCTACCAAAGTTTTCTCGTTATTATAGTTTTATTAAAAAATTTTCAACCTTTTGTAAGGGGTTACAATATTGAAATGTCAACACCTTTTTGGTTTATTAGCCTTTTTACGTAATTAAAAAAGATTAGTATGTGTAAAATTTTACTCGAAGGGGCAAATGAGTGGAAAAAAATGGGAAGACACTCTATCATCTAAATGTACACCTTGAATGAACA
>NZ_ALAS01000251.1 GCF_000290615.1 Heyndrickxia coagulans DSM 1 = ATCC 7050 | reverse complement strand
AATTCCTCATAGGTAAAATACTAACATACTCGAGGAAAGGCCTAGCAATTTATACGCGGTGTTTCAATTCCTCATAGGTAAAATACTAACACAAATGCAGTTTGACTGGTACGTGGCTACCACTCCTGTTTCAATTCCTCATAGGTAAAATACTAACTTTATACCGTTTTACAACTAAATGTACAGTATCTGGGGTTTCAATTCCTCATAGGTAAAATACTAACGGCGAGGAGGCAAAGGATCTGATCGCGGCCGGATATGTTTCAATTCCTCATAGGTAAAATACTAACGCAAACGGTAATTTGCCCATACTGTGGCAAAAAAAGGTTTCAATTCCTCATAGGTAAAATACTAACGGTGCACATTTTTGATTTGGTATAAAAAGCTATAGGTAGTTTCAATTCCTCATAGGTAAAATACTAACTTAGCACCTACCCGTTTTAAAACCCAGTTTACACCCTGTTTCAATTCCTCATAGGTAAAATACTAACTAATACCGGACAGAGCTTTCTGAACGCCTGTCCATGGTTTCAATTCCTCATAGGTAAAATACTAACCTAAATGTTCCTTGCAACGGTGCATGGGTAAAAATGTTTCAATTCCTCATAGGTAAAATACTAACTAGGCAAGTGAAGACAGACCAATGGGTTATGCCAAAGTTTCAATTCCTCATAGGTAAAATACTAACCAGAGGCGATTGAGAGTTTAACTTTGGATCAAGCCTGTTTCAATTCCTCATAGGTAAAATACTAACTCCAAAAACTCACTGATATTATCCCAAATTAAGAAAGTGCAAAACTTTACTAGATTGATGCAGGTAATTGGAATCATATGGAAAATAAATGGATAATATTATCAAAAATGGAATCACAACTGCCTATTTTTGGGTTATTAAGGCCACAGTTGCCCCCTCCCCACATTTGCGGGCGTTTCAATTTCCAGTATTCTGTTTCAGCCTTCACACTCAGTCAATCAGCCGTACACTTTGAATCATTTGCCGGAATGCCTTTTTATGGGCGTATGTTTCACAAATATTTAAAATGACACTTCGGCTGTGATAGACCAGCACGCCAGCCGCGTAGATGAATTCCCTCCGGAATCGCCTGATCGTATAAGAGCGATACGCTGGCGGACAGTGTTCTTTTTTAAAGATCTCGAATAAATTGTATGCCAGCAGTTTAATCAGCAGATCCATTTGGTTGGCGTCAAATGAATGCGTTGAAATCTTGCCCATCGAGAATCCATATTTTGACTCTTTGATGTAGTTTTCCATGCAAGCCCTTTGATTATAGAATCTCCAAATATCAATGGGTTCCCAGTCCATGTTCGTCACAATCGCTTCATACTTCCATAAAAAATCACAAGCTTGAAGCTGACTTTCCTCATATTTGTCAGCTTTACGAATTACCGCAACTCTTCTTGGCTTCTTCCAGGAACTTGCCTGGTAATCAACGGCTTTTCCCTCTATCACGGTCAATTCGTCGTCAACATAGCGGATCCACGGTGAATCATCGTTTTCAACCCTTTTTTTAAGTCTCGAAGTCCACCTCAGTTTGCCGGTATAGCCAATCCCACCGTTTTCCCAGTAACTGTAGAAATCTTCTCCACCAAATCCTTTGTCAAAACGGGCATAACGAATAGGGTAATGGGGAGAAAGCAGCTGATAGGTCTCTTCTGCAAAACCGAGTACCCCTTGAGAAGAATGGGAATTTCCCTCCCTCAGCCTGGCGTTTAAACAAAGACGGGATTTCCCTTCAAATACAAGAAGAGGGTGATAACTTTTTCTTCCCGGCTTGTAGGGATTTACTCCGACCCCTGCTTTTTCCTGGCCCCCATAGACGGTTTCCACGGTTGAATCAAAATCCAGAATGAGCTCCTTGTCAAGCCAGGGTTCAATCAAATCCATCATGCGTTCTTTGAATTCAAGATCAGCGCCCTCCAACTTTTCCAGCCTTAGCAGGTCTTTATTTAAAAGGGTATAGTGCGGGCATTTCTCGCCCATAAATGCCAAGATTAAAGGATCATCCTGCAAAGTCCGGAAATGAGATAGCCGGGAACAATTGGACAGCCAGCCAATCACCAGGTATATAAAGATTTTGCTTAAAGGATATTTGGCATTGTATTTTTTCAAGCAGTCAAAATCCCGGAAGGTCTGTTCAATCTTCATTCTTTCCAGAAACTGCAAAATCGGGAGCAGCCCGCTAAAATTCGTACTCTTCTTTAAACGAAACGCATATTTGATTTTCGAGACAGAAGTGATATAATTCACCTTAAAGGTGCCCTCCTTTCTGGTTTGGTAGTTCTATACAAACCCAATTATACCAGAGATTCGGGGCACCTTTTTATTTTAAGCTTCTGCTTTACTCTCGTAATTCAGGATTATAACATTTCTCCATGACCGCTGGAATTTCCTGCTTGCGCAAAAAAATCTCTTCAACATCTAATGGAATCCAGGCAATACCAATAGTGTCAAAGACTTGCCCGTTTTAACAATTTGTCGTCGATCCCCCGGGTTTTCTACGCTAATGGAGGTCGACGACATTTTTGACGAGCATCTTATTTAGGGCTTACTGAACGAATCAGATTTTGGCTTGTATCCGATTTGCCAGTAAATGCTGTTTCAATATTATAGAAGAATCCATCTGCGAAAATGCTAGATTCGCCTTCTTTTACGTTAAATCAGCTATGGAGCGCTTGCGTTAAACCCTCTCCGCCACTTCCACCGCGTGCCGGATCAGGCTGCGGACGACGTTGCCGAAATGGGCGAAACGCCGGTCTTGTGTCTGGCCGCGCTTGTAACGGTAGTAGATTTGCTGGCAAATGCCGGCAAGCTTAAAGTAACCGAAAATCAAGTAGTAATCGATGTTCGAGACGTCGCGCCCGCTTTTTTTCGCATAAGCTTCGACAAACTCGCGGCGCGTCATGAAGCCGTCCAGCGTCGTGACGGACGGTTCGCCGAGCCCATTTTTGATCAAATCCGGGTCATCTTTTTCCGTCCAGTAGCTGAGAGCAGCGCCGAGATCTGCGAGCGGGTCGCCGATGGTTGCCATTTCCCAGTCGAACAGGCCGGTCATTTCCGAAAAATCTTCATTAAACATCGCGTTATTCAGCTTATAATCATAATGAATCACGGCTGCACCTTGTTGCGGCGGAATATGGTCACGCAAATAATGGATGAGCGGCTCCGCTTCCGGAATTTCATCCGTCTTCGCACGCAGATAGCGCTCAATCCAGCCGTTCACCTGGCGTTCGAGAAAACCGGCCGGCTTTGACATGGAAAGGAGCTCTGTCTCTTCATACGGGATCGCATGCAGCTCCACAAGCCTGTCAACCATGATACTGGAAATCCGCCGGCACGTTTCCTTTTTCGGCTCCACTCCCGGCGGAAAAGCGGTATCGAGCACAATGCCATGCTTTCTTTCCATAAGAAAAAACGGAGCGCCGATCACAAACGGGTCCTCTTCGAAAAGCAACACTTCCGGAGCCGGTGCGAAAAACGGCCGGAGCGCCTTCAGCACACGGAATTCACGCCCCATGTCATGCGCTTTCGGGGCAACCGGGCCAAGCGGCGGGCGCCGAAGCACCGCTTCCCACGAACTTGCTTTTAATTGATAGGTCAAATTCGAACGGCCTGCTGAAAATTGTGCAACTTCAAGCGGTGCATCCGGCATTTGCGGAAGCTTCTCGCGCAAATATTGCTGCAGTCTGGTTAAGTCCAGTTCTTCCCCTTTGCGGACCGGAATAGTGTCTGAATTCATTTTCCTCTCCCCCTTGTGTCCCGTAATAGGCAGGCCGTTTTTTCACATCACCGGCTGCAAATGCTTTTCCAGGATGCCCCTTATATCATCCGGAATCGGGCGTGATTGCTGCTTATCAAAGTCAAAAAAGACGACAACTGCTTTCCCCTTTGCGATCAAACGGCCGGTTTCTGCATCCAGCATTTCATGGGCCAGTTCACAGCTCGTATTGCCGAGCTTTGCCACGCCGGTCCGGATCGTGAGTTCTTCATTATAGAACGCCTGGCTGATAAAATCGCATTTTACTGAAGCTAGAATAATATTGAAATCTTTTATTTCCACGCTTGCACCGATGCTTTCAAAAAATTTCAACCGGGCGTCTTCCAGGTAGATGAAGTAACTGGTGTTGTTAATATGGCCGATTGCATCTGTTTCGCAAAAGCGTGTCCGCAATTTCAATTCATGCAAACAAATCCCTCCCTTTCGCTTGAACACCATTACCGCAGCTGTATGGTTTTGCACCTTGCAAGGCCCTGACCATGAATGATCCGCTGCTGCCACCCCTTCTTTTCACAAGGCTATTTCCTGACGCAGCCGCCGTAACGTATGCACTTTTCATGCAGCCCTGCTGCCACCCACCCGGCTTGATCTACAAACATCCCCATTTCGGCAGCCATATGGCTCTACGCTTTTTCAATCCCGTGCAGGACGATGTCCATGAACAGTTCTGCCACTTCTGCCGCTGATTTCCGGCCTTCCGGTTTAAACCACTGGTAGCTCCAGTTCACCATGCCGAGAATGGCAAAGGAAGTAAGATTCGCGTCCAGATGCCCCGCAAACTCGCCGATCTCAATGCCTTCCCGGATCAGCTTTTCAACCCCGAAGCGGAAAGCTTCGCGTTTTTGTAAAATCAGTTCGAGCTTTTCACCGCTTAAATTTTTGATCTCACGGAAAAAGATAAGGGCTTTTGCTTTTTCCGTTTTGATGCTTTCAAGTAGCATCAGGACAAGCGCATGCAGTTTTGCCTTGCACGATCCGTTTTCCGAAAGGATGGCCTTCTGCTTTTCCAAAAGTTTCGTAATATAGTCCATATGAATGTCCATCAAAAGTTGTTCTTTGCTGGAAAAATAATAGTAAAACGTGCCTTTTGTCGCGCCGATGCTGTCAACGATATCCTGAATGGATGTTTCCGTGAAGCCTTTTTGTTCAAACAAGCGTATGCTGTGTTCCGTAATCTTCGCTTTCATGTCGGTCCTCTCCATCTATTACTATATTAAGAAAATTATATCACATACCCGGCTTCACGTTCCTGCTTTTACTCGCGCACTTTCCTTTCTTCATCGCGCAGCTTGCGGCGCAAAATTTTCCCGACATTTGTTTTCGGCAACGCATCACGGAATTCTATGATCTTCGGGCGTTTATACGGGGCGAGATGGGCGCTTGCATATTCGATCAGTGCTTCTTCCGTCATTTTCTGCCCTTCTTTTAACACGACAAATGCCTTGACCGTCTCACCCCGGTATGGATCCGGCACACCGATTACCACTGCTTCCTGGACGGCGGGATGCGCATACAGCACCTCCTCGACATCGCGCGGATATACGTTATAGCCGCTTGCAATGATCATATCTTTTTTGCGGTCAACAATATAAGCGTACCCTTCCTCATCCATCGTCGCGATATCGCCGGTGTACAGCCAGCCGTCCCGGAGTGCTTCCGCCGTTTCTTCCGGCATGTTCCAGTACCCCTTCATTACTTGCGGACCTTTTACAATCAGCTCCCCCGTCTCGCCCGGCTTCAGTTCTTCCGTGCCGGTTGCAACATCGACGATTTTATAATCTGTTGATGGAATCGCGATCCCGATGCTGCCCGGCTTGCGTTTACCGAAAACCGGATTGCAGTGTGTCACCGGGGAAGCTTCCGAAAGGCCGTACCCCTCGACAATGACGCTCCCCGTTTTTTCTTCAAACTAACGCAAAAGCCCGAGCGGCATCGGTGCACTCCCGCTGTTGCAGGTCTTAATGGAATCCAGCCCGTACTCCATCGCTTTCGGGTGGTTCGTGATGGCGACATACATCGTCGGCACACCCGGAAAATAGGTCGGCTGCGTTTCCTTGATGGTCTTGAGTACTTCTTCAAGATCAAAACGCGGCACCATGACCGATTCCGAACCGGTGTAGATCGCATAATTCATGGCGCATGTCATGCCAAATACGTGAAAAAGCGGGATAACGGTCAAAATCCGTTCTTTTCCCGGCCCCATGACCGGTTTGAAAAATTCATATGTTTGCACCAGATTGGCAAGAAGGTTCCGGTGGGTCAGCATCGCCCCTTTTGACCGGCCGGTGGTACCGCCCGTGTACTGGAGCACGGCAATATCCTCCCGGGGGTCGAGCGCAGGAGGGTTGTAATCCGTTCCTGCCTGTAACAAGGCATCAAAGGGTTCGGCCTCATCCAAGGGGCCGGCCGCCGGTTTAAAACCGGCTATGACTACATTTTTCAGCGATGTTTCCGGGCGGACGGCCTGCACTTTCGGGTACAAATCATCCAGGACAATGATCGTTTCGGCGCCCGAGTCATTTAATATATGCCTGATTTCCGGTTCAACGAGCATCGGATTGATCTGGACAACCACCGCACCTGCCATAAGCGCACCGTAATAGCACACGACATACTGCGGGCAGTTCGGCAGCATGACCGCCACCCTGCTGCCTTTTTGCACGCCTCTTTACTGAAGGGAGGAGGCAAAGGCAAGCGATGCTTTGTAAAGTTCCGCATAGGCCGTCTTTCTGCCGTAAAAAGAGAGGGCAGTCCGGTCCGGGTACTTTTCGGCTGCAGTTGCAAGTATTTGATACAGCGGAATATCCAGCACTTCAATTTCTTTGGGAATCTCATCGGTATAGACAGCATGCCACACTTTGTTTTCCATTCCAAATCCCCCTTGTTTTTATTGCCAAATGGACTGCTTAACCATCATCCACCCGCCCGGCTTGCCGGTTTTAAAGCACGTGCATGCCGCCATCAACGAGCAGCACATCCCCCGTCACGTAGTCCGAGGCTGCCGATGCCAAAAAAACAGCTGCACCTTTTAAATCCTGGTCATTGCCGAACCGGCCGAGCGGCGTTGCTTCCAATATTGGGTTTTTGCCGCGTTCGATGATCACTTTGGCCATTTTTGTCGGGAAAAAGCCCGGCGCAATCGCGTTCACATGGATGCCGTATCTGCCCCATTTGGCAGCGAGATCTTTTGTAAACGTGATGACCGCCCCTTTGCTTGTGTTGTAACCGATCGTATCCATGATGCGCGGATCGACGCCGCCAAGCCCGGCAATGGAAGCAATATTGATAATCTTGCCGTGCCCCTGCTTGATCATGGCTTTTCCGGCTGCCTGGCTCATATGGAAAGTGCCGGTCACATTCGTGCTGATCACTTTTTCCCACGCCTCAACCGGCATATCCTCGGCAGGCGCCCCCCAGGTCGCGCCGGAATTATTGACGAGGATGTCGATTTTGCCAAACTGTTTTACGGTTTCCGCAACCACTTCATCAACCCGGGCGCGGTTTGTAATGTCACACTCCAATGCGAGCGCTTTCACGCCGAGCGATTCGATGCGTGCAGCCGCTTCTTCGCATGCCGCTTTTTTTCTGGAGCAGAGCACGACATCCGCCCCCGCTTCTGCAAAAGCCCGCGCAATTTGTTCACCGAGCCCCCTGCCGCCGCCTGTCACGATGGCGGTTTTTCCTTTTAAACTAAACAGTTCTAACACGTTCATCGGCTAATCCCCTTTCCTGGTACGGTTTCATCTCAAGCCTTGCAATCTGGTCGAGATGGACTTCATCTGGGCCGTCTGCAAGCCGCAATGTGCGCGCATTGGCCCACAGCCGGGCGAGCGGAAAATCGTCCGAAACGCCGGCTGCACCGAACGCTTGGATGGCGCGGTCGATCACATTGAGCGCCATCCGCGGGGCCACTGCTTTAATCATCGCAATTTCCTTTCTCGCCACTTTATTGCCAACCGTGTCCATCATAAACGCTGCTTTCAATGTCAGAAGCCGCGCCTGCTCGATTTCAATGCGCGACTCAGCCACCCACTGGCGGATGACGCCCTGTTCTGCGAGCGGCTTTCCAAACGGCACACGGTTTTGTATGCGCTTGCATAAAAGTTCAAGCGCACGCTCCGCAGCCCCAATCAGCCGCATACAGTGATGGATTCTGCCCGGCCCGAGCCGCCCTTGCGCAATCGCAAACCCTTTTCCTTCCCCCCAAATCATATTTTCAGCCGGCACCCGCACGTTTTCGTACGTAATTTCCGCATGGCCGTGCGGGGCATCATCATAACCGAAAACCGGGAGCATCCGCTCAATCTTCACACCGGGTGTATCGAGCGGTACGAGAATCATAGACTGCTGTTCGTGCCGCGGTGCATCCGGATTGGTTTTTCCCATGACAATCGCAATTTTGCACCTCGGATCGCCGGCGCCTGATGACCACCATTTCCGCCCGTTCACAATGTATTCATCGCCGTCGCGTACAATGCTGCATGAAATATTGGTTGCATCACTCGAAGCAGTATCCGGCTCCGTCATGGAAAAACACGAGCGGATATCGCCATTTAAAAGCGGTTTCAGCCATTTTTCCTTCTGCTCATCACTCCCGTACCGGGCAAGCACTTCCATATTCCCGGTATCGGGCGCGTTGCAGTTGAATACTTCGGGGGCAATAATGGACCTTCCCATGATTTCGCAAAGCGGCGCATACTCAAGGTTTGAAAGCCCTGCCCCGTATTCCCTGTCCGGCAAAAACAAATTCCAAAGCCCTTCCTGCTTTGCTTTTGCCTTCAATTCTTCCATAATCGGCGGAACGGCAGCCCACCGTGTTTCCTGTGTATTCAGTTGTTCCTCAAAGAGCTTTTCACCCGGATATACGTTTTCTTCCATAAAACGCTCAAGCTTTGAAATCAGTGCCTTCACTTTTGGTGAGTAATCAAAATCCATATGATCCATCCCCTCCCCGTTGACTAACCGGTTAGTATGTTAATTTAAGTATAAACAATCATTTGAAAATTTCAAGAAAAAAAATAAGCCGAATTTCGCCAGTATATGTAGAAATAACGGGAGTTGCCCTTTTTCCGGTATGAAAGAGGGTTGCTGAATAACAAAAAGGACGCTGATCACTCGCCGAACTTTATAAAACGTGCAAAGAAACAGAAGCCAAATGTAAACCAAAATTGTTCAACAAGCCCGAAAATACAAAAAGTGGGGAACCATTTCCCCGCTTTTTGAAACAGATGATTGGCGGTCCTTGCCAATCAGAGTATTTTCCTCCCCAATTGTCCGAGCGCATAGTGGATGCTGTGCTGCAACGTCTGGAAGCAGTCAAACTGGCTGAAATCAAGCCCGGAAGAAGAAATTGTCATGCTCATGGACGGCGATATACCGACAAGGATCGTCTGCGTGCCAATTAAGGAAGATGCCTTTCCGATATTTTCAATAAACTGGATGCTGTGCGGATCGTCTTCCACATCGAGCGCCGTTAAATCAAGCACCAAATACTTTGCTTTGTACTGCGGCAAATTTTTCAACGTTTTTTCTATCAGTTCTTCGGCACGTTCATCGTCATATTTCCCGATTAACGGCACGACGACAATGCCGTCCAAAATCGGAATAATCGGTGATGACAGCTGCTTGACGAGCTCCTTCAGTTCCCGCGTCTTATCTTCGACGAGCGCCTCCAGCTGAATGATCTGCTCGGCTTCCTTTTTCCGCGCCAGCTGGTGAATATTATGTGACACCGTGATATCCGATGGGAAATACTCAATGATCGTGGAGTCATGGCCTTCGATCTGATACCGGACGACTTTATACCATATATTTGTATGGAGCAACCCGGTAAAAACACCAGCATAGTGGGCAGGCAGAAAATTGCTGCCCGTTTTCTTCCCCTGGGCCGCATTGATTTTATGCTCCCAGCTGTCTTTCAGCTCAATCGTCAATGTCTTCTGATCAAAGTCCATGTCTTTAATCACGGCTCGTCCCCAGCCCGCTGATGCGTAAGTAGTGGTAATGCGTTCAGACGCCTTTTTCACATCGAAATCTTTAATTTTATTAAAATAATCGGCAACGAGCAATCCTTGGCGGAAACCCGCTGTCTCAAAGACAACATTGGATGCTTCTTCCCCGGATATTTCTTCAATTGTAGTAAACAGATTGCGCATCGCAGTCGGAATCCAGAAAAGGACTGCATCTTCCCCTTCAAAAATGAATCTGCCTTTATCCAATTCCCATTCAAATTGAAGACCGCCCACATGTATATTCGGATGTTCGCTCACAGAATATCCCCTCTATTATGTACAATGAATTGTATTATTATTATACCGGTTCAGTTTTCTTGCGTCTATTGATACGGGTTCTGTATGTGACAAAATTCACGTGTTTGCCGGAAAATGTGCTCAGCCTTGCTTTCAAAGAAATTGGCTTATACGAAAAAGGCGGGATTGCCCCGCCGTCCATCTTAATCGCCAAAATTGACATTATGGTAAACTTGCTGGACATCTTCCAAATCTTCCAGCACATCAATCAGTTTTTCGAATTTCTCCCGGTCCTCATCCGGCAATGTGACTTCGTTTTGCGGCAACATTGTCAATTCAGCAACGGTAAATTCCGTAATGCCGGCATTTTCAAAAGCTTCCTGAACCGCGTGAAACTGGTCCGGCTCCGCATAGACAATGACGGCGCCGTCTTCTTCAAAGACATCGCGGACGTCAATATCAGCCTCAAGCAAAAGCTCCAGCACTTCATCTGCTGTTTTTCCTTCAATGCCAAAAACTGCCGTTTTATCAAACATATACGCTACTGAACCGCTCACCCCCATATTGCCGCCGTTTTTCCCGAAAGCGGCGCGCACTTCGGATGCGGTCCGGTTGACATTGTTCGTCAACGTATCGACAATGATCATCGAGCCGCCCGGGCCGAAGCCTTCGTAACGCAGCTCGTCATAGTTTTCATCGGCGCCGCCTTTTGCTTTTTCAATCGCGCGGTCAATGATCGCTTTCGGCACGCTGTATGTTTTGGCGCGCTCGAGCACCATTTTTAATGCGCTGTTTGCCACCGGATCCGGCACACCCTGTTTCGCAGCAACATAGATTTCGCGGCCGAATTTCGCATAAATGCGGCTTGTATTAGCATCCCTTGCTGCTTTTTTATCTTTAATATTATTCCATTTGCGTCCCAAGGGGATCACTCACTTTCAACAAAGATTCGAATGCTTCCGTACTCGCCCATTGTTGAATTATACACCAAAAGCCTTCCGGTGGGGTAAAATTTTTTGGTTTTTGTTTCTTACTTCCTTTTCGTCCGTATCCCGGAACCCGTTGCCACAACCAGGCCGCCGAGCACATCTGCAATTAAATCGGTCATGGTATCCTTGTTCCCGCCGCCCTGCAAAGTGGTGCCAAAGAATTGATCGCCCGAGAATTCATAGATCTCCCACAGCACACCGCCAAGCGCGGCAAACCCAAGCACAAACAAAAATACAAACCAGGCGGAGACCCCCTTGCCCGCATCCCGGCGCACCAGCCGTTCATAAAGTGCGATAGCAGCAAATCCGAGAAGGACGCCGCTCACAAAATGCAAAAAGGTGTCCCACCAACCTAAGCCGTACCAGCCGCGGATCGATCCGAAATATTGGGAGCCGGTTAAAAAGAGAAAATAAGAAATAACAAGGGGCAGGTGGAACCGGAGGCGCGGAATCCACGAAAGGATAAGCGGAATTGCGCCGGAGATCACCCCGCCAAGCGCGACCGCAGCCTTCCAAGACGAGCCGGCCGTATATTGCATGGCGCACAAAACAGCCATCCACAGTACATAAACCAAGCTGATTCCAAACACAATTTTCCGGTCCATATTCACACTTCCCTTCTTCTTATACATTTTGTTTCCTGAATCCAGTATATATCGCGATCAGCATCCCGCCAAAAAATCCGGCCAATAAGTCCATCATTGTATCGGTATTGCCGCCGCGCTGCATCGTATGGGAGGCAATCATATCCCCGATAAATTCATACATTTCCCAAAGAACGCTTCCTGTTATCGCAAGCCCGAGGGGAAACAATGCGGGAATCAAGCGCGACATGCCCCGCCTTGCCGCCTCCGGAACCAGTATTTTATACAGCGTAACACCGATACAAGCTGTAAAAATGCCCTTATAAAAGTGAACGGACGTATCCCACCATGCAAAACGCCCGTAAAATCCGGCGAGTGAACCGAGGCAGATGGAGCAAATCACGAAAATATACCATCCAATAATCGAGGGCGTATTGATCCGGTTATGTTTTAAAAATAATAGGCCGAGCGGCAGCGCACTTAACACAATCCCGCCGGCCGCAATCCCCCAGCGCAACGTATCATGCTTAAAAATAAAATAGACCATAAGCCCGGCCAACAGCAATATCATGGCGGAACTGAGCAGTATAATAATGATGCGTTTCACCTTTCCACCCCGTTCTGTTTCTTTTCCAAAAATAGGATACCCTTTCTTTTTCCATTTCATCCTGAAATCAATAAAGACGTGCAGAAATTCGTCCATCAAAACATGGGGGCAGGGGAAAGGGGGGCAGGGGATAAAAACATCAACCCGTTTTCCTTCAGCGGCGTTGCCGGCGAAGAATCAATAAACGGCAAAAAGTTTTTGGGTGCCATTGGTTTAACAAAAGATGAATCTGCCGTGACCCCTTCGCTGCCTGTTTTTGAAGACCTGAAAAAACACAAAAAAGAGATACAATCTTACGCAACCCTTTTAGTCGTGCAGTGCAATTTAAAAAATAGATGGCGGGCCATATATCCGCCTTTCCAGTCCAGTTACCGCCATGTGCGGACAGAAAAGGTGGGCACGGGTTTTAAGCGCATGCACATTTTGCTTTTCAGTGCATACAAAAAAGACGTTGAAGCACAACCCAACGTCCTTATGATTTGTTTGGCCTTTTTCAGCGTGCCTGTGTTTCTTTTTCGCGGCCGTTTTCATCTGCAAAATCTTCGTGGTGCGTGGAATACATGGCCATCGGTTCTGCATCCGGGCACATATAGCGGACGGCGCTGTTTAAAGCAACCGGGCCTTCCGCAAACCCCCCGGCAATCAATTTTAATTTGTGCGGGTAAGTTGCCGCATCCCCTGCCGCGAAGATCCCGGGTATATTCGTTTCCATCGCGCCATTGACCTCGATCCGCTCGTCTTTCATTTTAAGGCCCCAGTTTAAAATGCCGCCATAATCGCCCTGAATGCCGTGGTTCACGACAACTTCATCGGCTTCAAGCCATATTTCTTCGCCCGTCCCGGCGTGTTTCACCGCAACGCGTTCGATCCTGTTGCCAGTCCCGTGCAGGGCTGAAATGCAGTAAGGGATAAAAAGGCGTGCATTTTTCACCATTTCGGACACATCGTATTCATGCCCGCTGAATGCTTCCCGCCTGTGGACGATCGTAATGCTTTCGGCGATCCCGGCCAGTTCGTTTGCCCAGTCAACTGCCGCATTTCCGCCGCCGGAAATCAGCACCCGCTTGTTGCGGAAGCGATTTAAGTCGTCGACGGCATAATGGAGATTGCCGGATTCATAGCGTTCTGCCCCCGGAATATCAAGCTTAATCGGTTTAAAAATGCCCGCCCCGACGGTGAGAATAACCGTTTTTGTCAGGTGAAGGCCGCCGTTTTCCGTGCTTAACATCAAGATGCCGTCCGGGCGCCGCTTTAAACCGGATACATGCTGATGAAAAAGGATCGTTGGCGAAAAAGTTTCCGCCTGCCGGATCAGTTCCTTCACAAGATCCCCGCCTGTTATTTTCCGGATCCCGCCAATATCCCGCAATGTTTTTTCCGGATAAAACATCGAGATTTTTCCGCCCAGCTGGCCGCTAGACTCCAGCACTTTCGTCTTTAATTTCCGCATGCCGCTGTAAAACGCCGTAAACAAGCCAATCGGCCCGCCGCCAATAATGGTTACATCGTAGATTTCATGGTCCAATGCCAAGATCCTCCAATCCCGCTCATAAAAAAAGTGGCTACGCCATTTGTGCGCGTACTTCTTTATACGGTTTAATCAAATCATAGGAAAGGCAAACCGGTTTTTTGCACCTCGGATCAAGCGCAATTTGGGCATCCAATCCGAAACATTCCCGCATCATTTCCGCTGTCACCACAGCTTCGGGGCTTCCCTCGTAAAGGATTTCGCCATCTTTCATGGCAACGATATGGTCCGCAAAACGGGCGGCCTGGTTTAAATCGTGCAGCACCATCACGATCGTGCGGTGCTCCATTCTGTTCAGCTCCTGCAAGAGTTCCAGCACTTCCAGCTGATGGGACAGGTCCAGATAGGTTGTCGGCTCATCCAGTAAAATCATTTCGGTATCCTGCGCAAGTGCGAGCGCAACCCAGACCCGCTGCCGTTGCCCGCCCGAAAGCGCATCCACAGGACGGTCTTTCAATTCTTCCGTCCCGGTCATTTCAAGGGCCCGGTGAATGGCTTTCCAATCTTCACGATTCAGCTTTCCAAGCCTTTTTTGGTGCGGGTACCTGCCATAAGATACAAGTTCCGAAACCGTCAGTCCTTCCGGCACACTCGGAGACTGGGGCAAAATCGCAAGCTTTTGCGCAATTTTCTTTGTTGATTGTCTTGCCAGTTCTTTTCCATCCAAATAAACGGACCCGTTTTTCGGAAAGAGAATGCGCGCCAATGCCTTCAGCAAAGTGGATTTGCCGCATCCGTTCGGGCCGATGATCGCCGTCATTTTTCCGGCTGGTATATTTAAATTTAAGTTTTTAATAATTTCATGATCTCCATAGGCAACTTTTAAATTTTCTGCACAAAGCTTTGGCATCTCAGTTCCTCCTATGAATCTGGTATTAAATGAAAATGATTCTTAATATCAATTTCATTCTATAAGGTTTTCAAATAGGTGTCAAATCGATTTTTCACCGGCAATCTCCAGGTTTTTCCGCAATTTAAGCATTTCCTGCTACCCTTCCTGTGCTTTTGAAATTTTGCAAATCTTTTCTGGAAGAAAGGCTCTCCTTTTTTGGGCCTTTCCAGTTGGAATAAGGGTGTTCTTCCCCCGTATCCGCATGATGCCGGGTTTGGAAACATCAATATGTTCTTTCCGCAGCCAAAGCCGTCCATGCAACATGGACGGCAGGCCGTGAAAATAATTATTTGATCGTTTTTAACACATCCTGGATCATCTCTTTGTTTGCAATCGCGCCGGAGTAAAGCCAGCCGGTATCAGCGGAAAACTCAGCCACATGGTGTTTCTTGACGGCAGGAATGCTTTTCCATAATGCATTGTCCAGCTCTGTTGCGCGGGTTTTATCGCTGTTAATCAGGAAAATATAGTCTGCATCCAGCTCGGTTAATTTTTCAAGCGAGATGGCATTCCAGTTACTGGTTGCTTTTGCAGAGATTTCATTTACAACAGCCGGCACCTTCAAGCCCAAATCATTGTACAGGACGTCCCCGCTTGATACATTTTTCGATACGATAAAAAATTTATTGTTCACAAGCCAGATTGCAGCGGCAGAAGGAGATTTTCCGTTTTTCGCCAGTTGTTCTTTTGCTTTCTTGGCTGTCTTTTCATAATCTGCGAGCACTTGTTTTGCCTTTGCTTCTTTGTTCAACACTTTCCCGACAGTAAGCAGTTCTTTTCTCCAGTCACTGTTTTGCTTTTTGCTCACGACAAAGGTTGGAGCGATTTTGCTGTATTGTTCATACTTCCCGCCTTCCACCATGCCGGCATCATCAATCAGGATTAAATCCGGCTTGAATTTTTGCACTTGTTCATAGGGCAGGTCGTAAGAAATCGCCGGCACCCCTTTCAGTAAATCGTCCTGCAAATATTCCTGAATGCCGTTGCTGACACTCCATTGTGCGACAGGCTTCACCCCGAGCGCAACAAGATGGTCTTCCAAATAAGTCGCAATGACGCGTTTCGGATGGGCCGGCACTTTTACTTGATGCCCCACTGCGTCTGTTACCGTCCGGGTTTTCGCCCCGCCGGCAGGCTTGTTTCCGTTCCCATTTCCGGCCTGGCCGTTCCCGCAGGCAGCAAGGGCAACGGACAGAAAGACAATCCCGCATATTTGGAAAATCTTTTTTAATTTTAGATTGTAAGACATTTTCATCCCCCTGGCATTATGATAAAATATTGTAGACAGATAAATGATAATGATTATCAACATCAATTAAAGCGAAAATTTTTCATTCTGTCAATCTTTTTTCTTTTTGAACAAAAAATTTTTTAACCGTATCGAAAGAGAAGGAAGGAAGTCTGGGATGGCAAAACCGCACACAAGTAAAGCGGCACACCGCGGGCAGGATCAACCGTATAAAAAACGACTGGCTTATTTTATCCTCGGCTTCGGGTGGATTTTTATCATTCTTGCCGTCGCAGGTTCCATTCAATTGGGTGCATCGAATATCAACTATACAACGGTATGGAAAAGTTTGTTTTTTTATGATGCAAACAACCCGGCCCATGTCATTATCCATGAATTGCGGCTGCCGCGTACCATTGCCGCTCTGTGCGTCGGTGCCGGGCTGGCTGTTTCCGGTTCGGTCATGCAGGGAATGACGCGAAATCCGCTCGCATCCCCGTCTATTTTGGGGGTAACCTCGGGATCCCTTTTTCTCATGGCGGTTGCCTATGCTTTTTTTCCGGGCATTTCTTACCGGAGCCTGGTTTTCGTATCTTTTGCCGGAGCCGGTTTGGGGGCGGCACTCGTTTTTTCAATCACAGCTTTATCCAGGGGCGGGAACACCACTGTGAAGCTGGCGCTTGCCGGATCGGCTGTTGCTTCTCTGCTTAGCGCCTTATCTACGGCGATCGGGCTTCGTTTCAACATATCAAAAGATTTGAGCTACTGGTATGCAGGCGGCGTGAGCGGTGTGCAATCCAGCCAGCTCAAGTATGTCATTCCGGCCATCATTGCTGGCATTATCATCGCCGTTGCCATCTCGCGCGCCGTCACCATTTTAAGCCTCGGGGAGGAAATCGCAAAAGGGCTCGGCCAGAACACGGTATTTGTTTATATAGCAGGCATTGTGGCAGTTCTTTTGCTGACAGGGGCGGCCGTATCCATTGCCGGGATGATCGGGTTTGTCGGATTGGTCATCCCGCACATTACCCGCTTCCTTGTCGGGTCGGATTACAGCTTGATCATCCCTTGTTCGGCGATTCTCGGCGCCCTTTTGTTGATCATTGCCGATGATGCCGCAAAAATGATCAACGCCCCTTTTGAAACACCGGTAGGCGCAGTGACCGCAATCATCGGCGTCCCGTTCTTTCTCTATTTGGCACGAAAAGAAGGGGGCGGATTATAGTGGGAAACCTTTCAACCGGCAAACGGAAATTCAGCATGCTTTGCGCCGTCCTGCTTGTTTTGCTGGCCGTCCTCTTTTTTGCCAGCATCCGGACAGGCACAATGAACATTCCGTTCCCGCAAATATGGTCTGCCTTTTTCGGCAGTGATGTTGGCAACCAGCGGATGACCCTGTTTGAATTCCGTCTGCCCCGGATCGTGCTCGCGATGCTAATTGGCGCCGGAATTGCCGTATCAGGCGGCATTCTCCAGAGCATTTCCAGAAACCCGCTTGCAGATCCCGGCATAATCGGCGTGAATGCAGGGGCAAGCTTTTCCGTAGTATTATATACATTCTTTTTTAAAGGCACGGCCTTTCTTGCCGGCGTAGTTTCTGTTTTTGTCATGCCGTTTTTTGCATTAACCGGCGCTTTTCTTTCGGCGATCCTCGTCTATTTGTTTGCCAAAAAAGGCGGAAGCGTGGCGCCCGCTCGTCTTGTCCTGACAGGTATTGGTTTAAATGCGGCTTTTAATGCGGCAACAACAGTCCTGCAAATGAAAATGGACCCCCAGGATTTCACAAAAACGCTGACCTGGATATCTGGAAGCATTTGGGCGACAAACTGGGATTATGTCCTTGTCACTTTGGCCTGGATGGTTGTTCTGCTTCCATTTGCGATATACAAAGCCCGTTACTTGAATATTATGCGCCTGGATGAGCCGGTAATCACAGGGCTCGGGGTGCCGCTTGAAAAAGAAAGGCTGAAACTTCTCGGGACCGCGGTCGGGCTGGCCGGATGCTGTGTAGCGGTCGGGGGCGGCATTACGTTTCTCGGCCTGATCGCGCCCCACATTGCCCGCGGGATCATGGGGACAAAGCATGAATTTTCTCTGCCTTTAACGGCGCTGATTGGCGCAAACATTTTGCTGCTGGCCGATACAGTCGGGAGAGTCGTGATGCCTTCTTTGGAACTGCCGGTCGGGATTGTCATTTCAATCCTCGGCGCACCGTATTTTATTTTTCTGTTGATGCGGACAGCATAATCGTGAGGCAACATGGAAGCCCCCTTATTCCATCCATTGGCAAAATTTGCACATGCCCGGGGTGGAAAGATATTTACAATTTTTAAATTTTTCGCTACGATAACAACAGTGATAAAAAAGGAAGGCTGATTTAATGATATTCGGGCTTGATCCATCCATGTTGGCACTGTTGGTCGGTTTTGGGTTTTGTGCAGCTTTTATTGATTCTGTTGTCGGCGGGGGCGGCCTGATTGCCCTGCCTGCCCTGTTGTTTACCGGGCTTTCGCCGTCTGCAGCGGTTGCCACCAACAAACTTGCGGGAACAATGGGATCATTTACAAGCACATTTGTATTTTATCGTTCCGGAAAACTGGATCTATCTTCCATTTATAAAATGTTTCCGCTCACGTTTTTCGGTTCGATGCTCGGCGCGTACACCGTCCATCTGATTGATCCGGATGTATTAAAACCATTGATGCTGATCATGCTTGCCGCAGTCGGCATCTATACGGTGACGAAGAAAGACTGGGGAAAAATCATGGCGTATAAAAAGTTATCCGCCAGCCGGCTGATTTTGTTTACAGCGCTCATTTTTCTGATCGGTTTTTACGACGGATTTCTCGGCCCGGGCACCGGTTCCTTTTTAATGTTTGCCTACCTCATGATCGGGTTTGACTTTTTAAAAGCAGCCGGGAACGCGAAGTTTTTAAATTTTGGCAGCAATATTTCGGCCCTCCTTATGTTTATCTTTTTAGGGCAGGTCCATTATGCCTATGGGATTCCGATGGGCCTCGGGCAAATCGCCGGTTCCATCATCGGCTCGCGGTTTGCGATTAAAAAGGGGAGCAGCTATGTGCGCGCCCTGTTCATTGCCGTCACATTTTTGCTGCTGGCGAAAAATACATATGATTATGTACATGCGTTTCTTTTCGGCTGACAAAGATGAAGGATCACGTTTTTGCCATGGTACAGAGGGATCAAAACCCGGGGGATGCTTTTTGCGCAGCTCGCCGGGATTTTTTATGGGAGGTGTTTGAAATGAACAAATCCTGGCTCATTGTGCTCGTTGGGGCTTTTTTCGAAGTCTTTTGGGTCATCGGGTTGAAACATGCAGATAACTTGCTGGAATGGATGGGTACGCTGATTGCCATTACCGCCAGCTTTTACGCACTCATTGCGGCAAGCAAGAATTTGCCGGTCGGAACGGTGTATGCCGTTTTTGTCGGGCTTGGCACAGCCGGAACGGTTTTCTCCGGAATCGTATTTTTCGGCGAACCGTTTAGTTTGATAAAAATCATTTTGATTCTCATTCTGCTGGCGGGCATTGTTGGCTTGAGGATGGTGGAAAATGAAAAAAGCAGCGGGGAGGCGGATTCTTGATGGCTTGGGCTTCTTTACTCATTGCAGGGTTATGCGAAATGCTCGGCGTAGCCGCCATGAATATGGTAAACCGCCGCCGCAATCTGCAGTCTATGCTGCTCATGGTGCTTGCTTTCGGCGGGAGTTTTTTGTTTATGTCATTTGCGATGCGGACGCTGCCGATGGGCACGGCCTACGCCGTCTGGACAGGCATCGGCGCAGCAGGGGGCGCAATTGTCGGTATGTTATTTTTCGGGGAATCGAGAGACTGGCGGAGAATTGTTTTTATTACGATGATTTTAGGCGCAGCGGTCGGCTTGAAGCTGGCATCATGACCGCCGCGCGGTGTCATGTATGGGTATCTTTCCTGGGCCGATGCCGCGCCAGGCTTTACTTTTGTTTTACTGTCTCCCTGAATTTTTCCGGCATCATGACCATGATGACTTCCCCTATTACGACCACTTTATCTTCCGCAAATACTTCTGTATCGATCCGGTACTTTTTCGGATGAATTTCGGTAACGGTTCCGATTGCCTTAAGCGGCACACCGAGCGGGGTTGGGTGCTTATATTCCACTTTTAATGTGCCGGTTACAAACCGCGGCGGCTCTGTTCCGTCGCCAAGTTCGTTGCCGTTTTTCCGGAGCACATACAGGGAGGCGGAGCCCGCGCTATGGCAGTCAATCAGCGATGCTACGATCCCGCCGTAGGCAAACCCCGGGATTCCCCCCATATATTCAGGAAGCGGCGTATAAATCGTGATGGTTTTGTCCCCCTGCCAGCCTGTGCGGAAATGATGGCCTTTTTCATTCAGCCGCCCGCAGCCGTAACAAGTAGCAAATGAATCGGGATAGTAATCCTGAACTGCCTTTGTAACTCTTTCCTCCATTTTCTCACCCCTTTTTATTCTATTTAAAATTATAATACATTTTGCACAAAATTTTAACGGCTGTATTTTTAGAAAGTTTTGCGTTATAAAAAGCACCGGCAACCAGATGTCCGGTGAAAATTTTTTTTCTTATAAATTTTTCAGCTGCTGTTTTGTTTTTTCCACTTCTGTCCGGCTCAAGCCGGTTTTTTCCACAATGAATTGAAGATCCATACCCTCCTGCAACATTTTGATGGCTGATGGAATCGTTTGTAACAATTCTTTTCTTTCTTCTTTTCTTCCTTCTTCTCTTCCTTCCTCTTTTCCCTTCCTATACCCGCGGTCAAAGTAGGAATTCGGCAGCTTCAATACTTGCTCTGCTTCGTCCGGGTCCAGCATTTTAATGTTTTCCATTACTTCCGCCTCCTCTTTTTCATTCAGTTTTAAATAAAAATCAAAGAAACCATATAACAGCCTCATTTTTGCAGGGTCGAGCTCCATCCGGGCCAGCACCCAGTCTTTTCTTATTTTTCAGTTTTATTTTAAAGGACAAACGCTCGTGGCAGCCACACCAATTTTTTTGCCAAATGCCATCCGCTTGTTCCCCCGGGACGGGAGGGGCAGATGCAAAACCATCATCTCTGCAGTCCGGCAATGCTAACTTTTTCCTTCCGGGACACCCTGATGTAAAATAGAAGTACAAAATTGATCTTAACTGTTTTGCCATACAACTTAACCAAAATGGAGTTCAAATCTATACAGCAGAACAGGAAGTGGTGAAAATGCCTGCCATTTTATACGGGTTTATGTTATGCGGCCTGCTGGCGGGATTCGTCCTTTTCCGCAAGCGCCCTTTACCGCATGCAACCGGCACAGCCGGGCGGGAAAAGATATCCGTTATTATTCCGGCAAGAAATGAAGAAAACACCCTGCCTGCCCTGTTGCATTCTTTAAACAGGCAAACAACCAAACCCGTTGAAATCATTGTGGTGGATGACCACTCCGAGGACAGGACAAAAGAAACAGCAGAAAAATTCGGCGTCACCGTCGTTTCTGCGCCTGATCTTCCGGATGGCTGGACCGGAAAAACGTGGGCCGTCTGGAACGGTTACGTGAAATCCACAGGGGATCTGCTTATCTTTCTCGATGCCGACACCCGCCTTGCTAAACATGCCATCAGCTCCCTCGTCACAGCACACAAACAGCAGGGGGGCGCCATCTCTGTCATTCCATACCACCATACTGAAAAATTTTATGAGAAACTGGCAATGGTTCTGAACCTGCTCGGGATTTTCTCATTCACCTCGCCGTTTGAACGCTTCAACCGGCAAAAAGGGCTTTACGGTGCCTGTATTTGTGTATCAAAAGAAGATTATGACAAAATTGGCGGGCATGGGAATATCCGCGCTGAAATGCTGGACGATCTGAACTTAGGCGCCCGTTTTCAACAGGCCGGCATTCCGGTCACCAATTTTACCGGAAGCGGGCTCTTCTTCTTCCGCATGTATCCCGGCGGTTTCAGGCAGGAGTTGCAAGGATTTGCAAAAGGGGCGGTGTTAAGCACATCAGCCATCCATCCTTTTACAATTGCGGCTGTCGTTTTCTGGATTCTTGGCCTGCTCATATCCGAGCTCGGCTGCTTTTCCGGCATCCCTTACTTTGTGGCAGGCTATTTGCTGTATGCCGCCCAAATCTATTATTTTAACCGGCATGCGGGAAACTTTGGCATCCTGCAACCTTTGTTTCACTTTTTATCCATGATTTTTTTCCTGACCATCATCCTGTATTCCCTTTATCAGTCCCATTTTCGTAAAAAAGTGCTTTGGAAAGGCAGATACATTGATGTGGGAAGGGGGCAAAACAAATGACTTTTTTATTGTCAGCACTTTGTTTTCTTTCGGGTTCGCTGATGTTTTCTTACTGGATCGGCCTGTTATTGAACATCAATATTCGCGAAACTGAAGATGGAAATCCCGGTGCAGCTAACCTTTGGAAAAAAGCCGGTTACAAATACGGGTTGCTTGGCATTGCGGGTGACTTCGGCAAAGGGTTTCTTCCGGTTTGGCTGATCATAAAATCCGGGGCGGCCCCATCGCATAAGGCATTGATTCCCATTGCCCTGGCGCCGATTGCCGGGCATGCCTTTTCCCCTTTTTTAAAAGGAAACGGCGGAAAAGGCCTTGCCGTAAGCTTCGGCGTATGGAGCGCATTGACCAAATTTCGCATATCCCTCACTTATGCAGTTATTCTTGCATGCTTTTATGTCCTGGCGAAGGTGGTGAAAAAAGGCAAAAAAACAACCAGCAGTGAAGACAGCCTGCAAACGGCAACCGGATTCCTGCTGCTGTCCCTCTTTCTTATTTTTCGAAGATTCCCTTCTTTTCTCTTATGGATCTGGCTGGGCAACTTTGTCATCCTGCTGTGGAAAAATAAAAAAGCGCTCATGCGTTTGAAAAAGGAAAGGGATTTCACCATGTAATGGCATACAAAAAAGCGGGAATCACTCCCGCTTTTTTGCCAGGGCCATCAGGTCTGTTTTTGCCGTTTTCTTTCCAAAATTGGTTTTCACCGTGCTGCAAATGATGTTCTATCCCGAAAATATACGCCGGCTCTGGTGCCGCGTTCACTGCAGCATGGGCGTCTAAAGGCAGATTACAGCTCGTCAAATCCGTTCAAATCGCTCACTTTCGTATAAGAACGGGACTTTTGTTCAAAGAAATCCGTTTTCGTTGCGTCGAAATTATCTGCATAGGCGCGGATCCATTTCATCGGATTTTCAACATGTTCCGGGTACAGCTCGCTTAATCCGATCATGCGCAGCATTTTATTGGCACGGTATTTGATAAAACCGGCCATTTCCTCAAGATCGATCCCTTCCACGCCCCGGAGCACGTATTCCGACCACTCGGTTTCCAAGTCAACGGACTCGCGGAACCGGGCATATACCCAATCGGAAAAGGCCGGCGTGTTCAATTCCGGATGTTCGGAAAGCACCGCGCGGATCAGTTCCGAAATAAAGCGCCCGTGCTCCAGCTCATCGCGGTTAATATAACTGATCATCGTCGATGTGCCGACCATTTTGTTCTGCCGCGCCAGATTATAAAAGAAAGCAAAACCGGAATAAAAGAACAACCCTTCCAGCAATGTCGAATACACGAGCGTTTTTACAATGTCTTCCACATCCGGCTGCCGGGCAAACGCATTGTATTGCTCCATCAGCTTTTCATTCCGCTTTAGTAGTACCGGATCTTTCCGCCCGATTTCAAATGCTTCATTTTGTTTATCAAGGGACACGACGGACGATAAAATATAAGAATAACTCTCATTGTGGACAGCTTCCTGCTGGGCAATCACCGCCAAAATCGATTGGACGGACGGATCAGTCGCATACAGCGAAGCAAGCAAAATCGTCCTCGTTTGTGACGAATCGAGCGTTGCCAGCAGGCTGATGATTTTCAAAAACGTTTCCTGCTCTTTTTCCGATAACAGCGGGAATTGTTTCACATCTGTCGACATATTCACTTCATCCGACTGCCAGTAATTCCCCAACAACCGTTTATACGTTTTGTACCAGTGCGGATAAGCAAGATCATTCCAGTTTAAAATCCCGCTTGACTTCCCTCCGAATAAGGCAGTCGCTTTATTCGGGTGAACCGGATCCAACGTTTTCGCTTTTTCCAGCAAAGCGTTTGACATCTTCCAGCACTCCTTCTATCCATTTTTCCACTTCTTTTTCCTGGCTTCCCCTCGGAGACTGTTCAATTTTCAACGGTTCCCACGGACTGTTGTAAAATTTTGCAAGTTTGCGGGCGGCTAGGCAGAATAAATCATCACCGCCAAACTGCGTATCCCCCGTTCCGAACACAGCGACATTGGGAGGTTTCCAGCCAATTTCCAGCACAAAATCCTTCACTTCTTCAGGCGTGGCTCCCCGTTCCCATGTGAATGTCCCGACCAGGATCAAATCATAGTCGTGCGGCGAAAACGGCGGGGAAATGCCAATGGCGTGCATGTCCACCGCAATCCCGCGCGCCCTGCACCAGAATGCCAGCAGCTCCGCCGTTTCTTTTGTATTGCCGCTGTAGGACAAGTATGCAATCAGCACTTTCAACTTTGGCACCACTCGCATTCTTCCACTTCACTGGAGGTCGAGCGCACATAATAGGTCGTTTTCAAGCCGGACTTCCAAGCCTGCAAATGGAGATCAAGCAATACTTGCGCGCGGATATTATACGGCACATAGAAATTGAAAGAGATGCTCTGGTCAATATGTTTTTGCCTTGCCGCATTCTGCCGGACGGACCATCTTTGGTCAAGTTTATAAGCCGAACGGCGGTAAATATTGTACGTCCGATGGTTTAAATCAGGCGCTGTCACCGGAAATTTGTAATCCTTTTTTTCTTCCATATAATAAGGCTGGAAAACCGGGTCGATGCTTGCTGTCGAGCCGGCAATAATCGAAGTGGTCGCATTCGGCGCAACCGCCATTAAATACCCGTTCCGCAAGCCGTATTGTTTCACTTCTTCAGCAAGCGCTAACCAGCGTTCGCTCGTGTAGCCTTTGCCGGTAAAATAAGCGCCGGTGCTCCACTTGCTGCCTGGAAATGCCGGATAGCTGCCCTTTTCCCTGGCTAATTCCATGCTGCTTTTAATCGCATAGTAGGCAATGTTTTCATACAGTTTATCCGCATATTCGACGGCTGCTTCCGTTTCCCATTCAATTCCTTCAAGTGCCAGCAAATGATGCCAGCCAAACGTGCCAAGCCCGACCGCACGGTACTTCTTATTCGTAATTTGCACTTGTTTAATAGGTAACGTATTGACATCTATCACATGGTCGAGCATGCGGACCTGAATGCGGATAAGCCGTTCGAGCACCCCGTCCGGGACGGCTTTCCCAAGATTGATGGAACTCAAGTTGCAAACGACATAATCCCCGGAACGGTATTTCTTTACGATCATATTTTCTTCTTCGATCCATTCTTCAATCAGCTCAGTCGGGGACTGGTTCTGGGCAATTTCTGTGCATAAATTGGAACAGTAAATGATCCCTTTGTGGCTGTTCGGGTTTTGCCGGTTCACTTCATCGCGGTAAAACATAAACGGCGCTCCTGTTTCAAGCTGCGATCTCATGATGCGCTTCATAATCTCGATTGCCGGTACTTTCCTTTTTGAGCGGAGACCGGCATGAATGCACGCCTCATATTTTTCACGCCAGCTCCCTTTTCCCTTCTCTTCATCGTAAAAATCTTCAAGGGCAAACCCCATGACTTCTTTTACTTCATGCGGATCAAACAAATACCAGTCCCCGCGGTTTTCCACCTGTTCCATAAAATAATCCGGGATGCACACGCCCGTATAAATATCGCGCGCACGGAGCCGGTCATCGCCGTTATTTAACTTCAAATCGAGAAAATCTTCGATGTCGCGGTGCCAAACATCGAGGTAGACGGTAATGGCGCCTTTTCTTGTCCCGAGCTGGTCCACGCTCACTGCCGTATTGTTCAGTTGTTTGATCCACGGCACCACGCCGCTCGACATGCCCGGGAAACCTTTAATCGCGCTTCCCCGCCCACGGATTTTTCCCATATACACGCCGATCCCGCCGCCGTTTTTCGAAAGCTGGGCGATGTCGGTATTGCTGTCATAGATTGATTGCAGGCTGTCACTTACTGTATCAATGAAACAGCTCGACAGCTGGCCGTGCGTTTTGCCCGCATTCGCAAGCGTCGGGGTTGCGACCGTCATGTACAGATTGCTGAGCGCCCAGTACGCTTCCTTCACATGCTCCATGCGGGTTTCCTGCTGCTCATCCTGCATCAGGTACATCGCAATCACCATCCAGCGCTCCTGCGGCAGTTCATAGACATGCTTGTCAAAATCGCTTGCCAGATAACGGGTTACGAGCGTATAGAGGCCGGGATACGTAAAAAGCAAATCCTTCTCCGGGTCGATTATGCGGCCGAGCGTTTCGATTTCCTGCTTTGTATATTTGTCAAGCAGTTTTGGAGAATAAATGCCCTTTTCTGCCAGCTGCCTGAGCAAATCATAGAAAGGCCCGTACTTGAGGGCTGGATCATAATGCCGGTTTTTGGCGGCTTCGGCATAAAGCTTATGTAAGTAAATTCTTGCTGCAAAGAATGTCCATGCCGCACCTGCTTCATCGATATTTTCAAGGGCATGTTTAATAAGCAGATCTGTTTTTTCCGCCAAAGTGGCGTCCGGGTCCCATAATTTTAAAATCTTTTCCTTATAAGCGCCGGTCTCAATGTCCAGGCCTGCGGACATTTGATCAATGAGCTGCAAAATCATTTCTTTTGATTCCAGTTGAATAGATATCACGTTTTCCCCTCCCTTTTTTGAACGCAAAAAAGCCGTTCATTTCAGGGGGATGAACGGCAAAAACGGCAGAAAAACAGCATCCGTGATCATCTGTTCCGCCGTTTCCCGTTCCCGCACCCCGAAGAATAGAAACTTCAAGTATTGGCAGGTCTCCTGGCTTGTGTTTCATTCTAATGAAGCCCTTCCCATACCGCCGCCAAAAAAAAGCAGCCGGTACAGTGGTTCGCTCTTTCGTCCACACTGACAGTTGCGGGGGCAGCTCCGGTTTCCCACCGGATTCCCTTTTCAGGCATTTCAAAGCCACCAATACTCGCATACTATATTTAGTATTTTTTTGTTTAAGAATTTCTATATGTTGTTATCCTACCATATTCGACAAAAGATATCAATCCTCAGTTTCGTTGAATATGTGCCAAGTTTGTCCGTAAAAAGATGCCGGATACGGGCCAGCCTTCTTCGCCTTTTTTCTGAGCCATAGAATAGATGGCCCCCCGATATTTTCACAGTCCGTTATCCATTTTAGACGATTAAGGTGGCAGGTACAATACATCGGTTTGAATTTATCAGCTATCCCGGCAAACTTTGAATATCCCCCATAAATGGCAGTGGCTATAGGGGCTTGCACTAACAACTCAGCAGCCAATAAAACCAGCAAACATCCAAAAAAAGTACACATGGACGGGACTTTTTCAATATGGATAACTCTGAAGAAACTGTTGGAGACGCTGATTATGTATTTTTAGCACGTGTTGATGAGAAAACCGGGACTGAGTACAAAAATACAACACAAATTGAAACAGAAGATGGTACAAAAGAAATCTCCACACCCTATACCAATTACAAAGTGACAGTATTAGAAAATATGAAAGGAGAATTGGAGACTAACACATCTATTCCCGTTCAAAAAGCCGGCGGAATCTCAGAAGACGGAAGTTCTATTGTAACATTTGATGAAGATAATCTGCCTGCAGCCGGCCAATCTTATGTATTCTTAGCAATGCACAAGAAGATGGTTCTTTACTTGTTTCAGGCCCGAATTCAAACATAAAGGTTATACGTCCTGAATGGCGAAGAAAACTATATCCTGAAAGACATTGCAAAAAATGCCGGTGTGGTTCAATCACAGTTATTACCAGGATTTCAAGTTGCAGCAGATAAGCTTTTTTCATAAAAAGGTTGGGGCCAGCAACCGGCCTCAACCTTTTCACCTTTAATTCGTCTTTACTGCTTGAACTTGATAGCCTGTTTTTTCAACGATTTCTTTCAACTCATCTGTTGAAACCTTTGCCTCGTCGAAATCTACTTTTGCCTTGCTGGCGTTGAAAAGTACTTTCACATTTTCCACGCCTTCCACTTTGTCCAGCGCGCCTTCTATTTTTTTCATACAAGACGGACAGGTTAACGTTTCTAATTGCATCACGGCTTTTTTCATTCCGTTTCCCTCCTTTTGTTTTTATTTTACATGCCGCACCGGTTTCCGTAATTGATCTCCATCAAGTTCGCCCATTTTGCTGATCTTGAACTTCTGCCGTCCGCCTTTTGGTGCAAACCCGATCAACCGCATCGCATTGAGAATAACAGCTAAAACGCTGCCTTCATGGACAAACATGCCGGCTGCAAGGTCTACCTGCCCCCGGAGAACCCCAACAAGCAAAAATACGACGACCGCCAATGCCACTGCTATATTCTGTTTCATATTCCGCATTGTTTTTTTCGAAAGGGCAAAGGCATGGGCATATTGGGAAAGCTTGTCTGCCATCAAAACGATATCAGCCGTTTCGATAGAGATATCCGTTCCGCCTTTCCCCATGGCAAGCCCGATATCTGCAGTTGCAATCGCAGGGGCATCATTCATGCCGTCTCCTGCCATCGCCACAACCGCTCCTCCCTCTTTCAGTTTCTTCACATACTCCACTTTTTCATCCGGAAGCAGCTCTGCATAAAAGGCATCAATGCCCAATTGGCTGGCGACGGCCCGGGCGGTATGGCGGTTATCGCCCGTTAACATGACGATCCTTTTGATCCCGGCAGCACGCATATCCTCCAAGGCAGCCCGGGCATCTTCACGGATTTGGTCGGCGATGGACAGAATGGCTTCTAACTTTCCATTGGCTGCAATAAAAATAGCCGTATTCCCCATTTTTTCACGAACGGTTGCGTAACTGCCCGCTGATGGAGAAATAGCGATGCCTTGTGCGTCCATCCATTTGCGGTTCCCCGCTGTAACGGCGATGCCGTCAATGGTTGCCGCAATTCCTTTCCCTTTTATCGCTTCGCCTTCCTGCAAGTGGTACCGGTTAAACGGGATGCCTCTTGCTTCAGCTTCTTTCACAATCGTTTGGCTGAGCGGGTGTTCAGAGACGGTTTCCGCCTTGGCTACAAGCCCGAGCACTTCCTCTTCGCGCCTTTTGCCAAACAGGTGCACATCCGTGACTTCCGGCTTTCCTTTTGTCAGCGTGCCGGTTTTATCAAATACGAGCGTATCCACTTTTGCGAGTTTTTCCATCACATCGCCGCCTTTGATCAGCACACCGTGTTTCGCGCCGTTTCCAATCCCCGCTACATTTGACACGGGAGCGCCAATCACAAGCGCACCCGGGCAGGCAATGACCAGGAAGGTAATCGCTTTGTGAAAATCACGGGTAAAAACAAACACAGCAAGTGCAAGGATGACAATCGCCGGTGTGTAATAGTTGGCAAACCGGTCGAGAAAACGTTCGGTTTTTGATTTTGCATCCTGGGCTTCTTCCACCAGTTCAATCATCTTTGCAAACGTTGTGTCATCCCCGACTTTTTCAGCGATCATTTCGATATAGCCGGTATCCAAAATCGAGCCGCTAAAAACAGGATCGTTTTCTTTTTTCATGACGGGGGCCGGTTCCCCGGTAACCGCTGATTCATTCACGAATGCCCGGCCCTTTGCAATGGTCCCGTCAACCGGTATTTTGCCGCCCGGGAGGACTACCAGCTTGTTTCCTGCCCGGACGCGATCTGCAGCCGTTTTTTTGCGGGTTCCGTCTTCTTGAAGCAAGATCGCTTCCTGCGGGGCCATATCCGCCAATTGCTTTAAAGATGAACGGGTTTTTTTTAATGTCCTGGCTTCTAAATAATCGCCGAACAGAAACAGGAAAGTGACAGCTGCGGATTCCATATATTCGTGGATCAGGAAGGCGCCTGCAACCGCCACCGTAACGAGCAACTCAATACTGAACGTTTTCATCCTGGCCGCTTGCCAGGCTTTGATGGCGATGGGAAGGGCAGCAGCAACGGTTGCCGCCATCAAAAAACCATCCCTCCAGGCGTAAAAGCCCAACCATTTCATCAATAAACCAAGAACGATCAAAACGCCGGCGATCCATGCCAGATGATACTTATGTTGATGGATTTGTTCTAACATTGGGACTCCCCCTCACCTGTTATACGATTATTTTAAAAGAGCCCCTTGCTTTCATCATTGACCCTTGTCAAGATTTTGGATTTAAATATACTCTGCAGGCCGGGCCATTGAAAAAGTTTGCAGACAAAATGTCGGGCGCACAAAAAGCGGCGGGCCGCCATTATAGTGGTTTCCCGCCGCTTGTTTATTTTTTTCAGTGCTTTTTAATGGTGCCCGCCGGCTGATGTTGCTTCATCAGCATACAATAACAGCTCGTCCAAATCAGGAATTTTGATTTTCTTATTTGGCAGCTGCTCTATTAATCCCTGTTTTTCCAGGTTTGTAAACTTTCGGCTGATGGTTTCGGGGGTTGTTCCCAGGTAAGAAGCCAAATCTTTTTTAGACATTGGTAAGGCAATCACTGTATCATCCGCGCCGCTTCGTTCCACACAACTGGCTAAGAAGGAGATGATTCTGGATTCCACGTTTTCGACCGCTACCCGGGCCGTTTGTTTTTCCGATTCTTCCAAACGCTTCGTGATTTCCGTTAAAATTTTTAAAGCGATTTGGGGATATGCCAGCAAATAGGCTTGAAGATCCTTCTGTTTCATCCTGCAGATGGTCGAATCCTGCAGGGCCTCTGCATAATTTTCATGAATTTCCCCCGGTTGAAAAACAGCCAGCTCGCCGGTAAAATCACCCGGGTTTAATATGCGGACAAGCTGCTCCTTTCCCGAATCAGCCAACCGGTAAATCCTCACTTTTCCGGTATGGATAATATACAGCGTATCATCTCTTTCCCCTGCCCGGAAAAGCATTTCCCCTTTTTGTAATGCCAGCGTTTCAACAGACGCCCCGATTTTCGCCATCTGTTCTTCTTCCAGATGGTTGAAAATCGGCACAAGCCGTATGCATCCCGCATGGCTGTTACAACCATGACCGGGATGGGAACCATGGATATGATGACGGCACTCCATATGACGAGCCCCCCTAAAAAAGGATTTGATTTTGCCCAAGCGCTATGTTCATTGGATGATGGCTTAGCTTCTCATGCCATTTTACCCGGAAAACGCTTTACAGACAAATTGCCCCGGCTGCGGTATAGATGATGTGTGGCGATCACAAAACAGCTCGTGGAACTGCACGGGGCTCTATCAATGTCAAAAGCGAACCTGGCAAAGGCACTGTGGTACGCATTCTTTTGCCGGTATTGCTATGAAATTATGCGGCAGCCTACACCGTTTCAAGTTCCATTAACGAGACCTTTTCTTCCAGCGCAATGCGCGCATTTTTAGTTGCCAGCTGCACCATTTCTTTTTTCTGCCCGCGTTTCGGCTGCACGATACGGGCGGAAATGCACATTTCGGCCGCTTCCTTCCCAACTGCTGCCGGAAGGAGCATTTCCTTTGGAAACGCATTGCCCCCATTGCCATAAAAATGCTGTAAAAAGCCAAGAAATGCCCTTCCCGGCTCCTTGCTTCCGATCGGCCTGAACATAACCTCCCTCTCCATAATCCTGCCATCACGCATATAAAAAACATGGACGCACATCAAGCCTCCTTGCACAGCAAAGCCGAATATATCCCGGCTTATCGGGTCGTTTAGCACGATATTTTGATGTACCATGGTCACTTCAATTTGCATAATTTGTTCCTTCAGTTGTTCCGCTTTTTCAAAATCAAGCTGAGTTGCTGCCTGGTTCATTTCTTTTTTCATGTCTTTTAAAACTTCCCGGTAACCGCCGTGGAAAAAACGGACAATTTTGCGGATTTGTTCCTTGTATTCTTCTTCACCCACTTCCCTTGCACAGGTGCCAATGCACAGCCCAAGCTGGTAATACAGGCAGGGGCGGGTGCTTGATTCCGGACAGCGCCTAAGCGGATAAAGCCTGTCCAGTACTTTTTTTGTCTCCGCTGCCGCCCGGGCATTCGGAAACGGGCCGAAATATTTCCCTTTATCACGCCCTGCCTCGCGCGTTAAAATGAGCTGGGGGTGCTGTTCATCCGTAATTTTGATAAAGGGGTAGCTTTTATCATCTTTTAGCATCATGTTGTATTTCGGCCGGTACTGCTTAATCAGATTCATTTCCAGCACCAAAGCCTCCTTGTTGGTCGCTGTGACGATCCACTCCAGATCAGAAATCTCTCCGGCAAGCTGCGTTGTTTTCACATTATGGGAACCGGTAAAATAAGAGCGTACCCGGTTTTTCAGCTTTTTTGCCTTTCCAACATAAATGATTTCCCTTTCCCGGCTTTTCATCAAATAGCATCCCGGCTCTTCCGGCAAAAGGGAAAGCTTGTGCAGGATAACGGTGTTCATTGCTGCACCAGCCCCAGCTCGCGGCAGCGCAAATCAAGTTTCCGGGCAAAATCTTTACAGGCGGTTTCGATTTCTTCATCCGGGACGACATCTACTTTTAACCCGTCCAACAGTAGCTCGCACCCCTGCTTTTTCAATGCTTCCTCCATCGT
Organism: Heyndrickxia coagulans DSM 1 = ATCC 7050; assembly: GCF_000290615.1. Lineage (GTDB taxonomy): Bacteria > Bacillota > Bacilli > Bacillales > Bacillaceae_C > Weizmannia > Weizmannia coagulans. The sequence goes on along the minus strand of NZ_ALAS01000251.1, from coordinate 24,408 downwards.
ATCCACTGCGGTGGCGAAATGCTCGTAAAACGAGTCGCCGGCGCCAAACACCGCCCCTTTTTTGCCGGTTAAATCAACTTCCGGAAGCTCCTCATAAAAATCGATCATCTCATCCCACAGATCGCCCTCATCCCAAGTATTTGCACCGATCAAAATCAGATCATAACCGGCAAGCTCGCGCGGGGATGTATTGGTGGACTCTGCTATATCAACGGCATAACCCGCTTCTGTCAGGGCTGCCGCAATTTGTTCTGCCATAAATTCCGTTGTACCTGTCATGGTTGAATACACAATGATCGTTTTCATCTTTTTTCACTCCGATCCGTTAATATCCTCTCTCCTTATTCTATATCAATCGTGAAAATGTGCATTTGATCTGCATCAAGTTTTAGTTACGGCCCAGTCTAAAAATTCCCATGCCGGCTCGGCGGCACTTCTCTCTTGGACAATGAAAGATTTGAAAGCAAAAACATTTTACTTTTCTGCAAAAAAAGGGCATTTTTAAAGGGATTTTTTATTGTTTGCATAATAAATATGGATGAACCGGTGAAAATGCGATGAAAAAGATGGACGGGCGAATGTGTGGATCAGTAAAAAGTGTTCATAATAAGGGGACTGAACCATGAAAAGAAGCACAAAAATTACTTTATTTTCAATTATAGGAATAATACTATTCCTCTGGGTTATTGGCATATTAAGCTTCTACTTAAGATGAGAACAGATAAGAAAGAATCAAAGAATAGAAGCTTCAAACAGCTTAAAAACCTTCCTTTTTACCTCTAAGCCGTTTGAGGCTTCTTCCTGGTATACCCTCTTTGGATATCTGATCCGGTTTAGATACCGCCCATGCCGGATCGGCGTGCACATCTATGCAGATAAGTGGAAAAAATAGGAATATATTCTCTTCCTTGACAACAAATGCTCGTTGGACTATCATGGGCTTGAAAACGAAAACACTTTACTTTTTCACAAAAAAGAAAGCGCTCACGATTATACTTGTCGACAAGTATACTAATCTTACAATCTTATGAAGAGGAGGATCTCTTATGGAAATCGGGATCGTTGGACTTGGAAAAATGGGTATGAATTTATCACTCAACATGCTGGATCACCAAGTGGATGTAAAGGCGTATGACACGTCCAGAGATGCAACCGCACAGTTGTCATCCCTTGATTCACGGGCAAAATGCTTTCCTTCATTGGAAGCGCTGGTCCAAAATCTTGAAGCCCCTAGAAAAATTTGGGTGATGGTGCCGTCCGGGGAACCGACAAACGAAACCATTAACAAGCTCAGCAACTTGCTCAGCGCCGGCGATATTGTCATTGACGGCGGCAACTCTCATTATACCGATTCATGCAGGCATTATACTTTGCTTCAAAACAAAGGCATCCATTTTCTTGATGTCGGCACGTCCGGCGGAATCAGCGGAGCCCGGCATGGCGCCTGCCTGATGATCGGGGGAGACAAGCCGGTATTTGATCAGTTGGAGCCCCTTTTTGAAAAAATTTCGGAAAAAGATGGATATTTATACACCGGAAAACCGGGAAGCGGCCATTTCCTCAAAATGGTGCATAACGGCATTGAATACGGCATGATGGAAGCATTGGCTGAAGGGTTTGAAATTCTTGAAAAAAGCCCGTATGACTACGACAACCAGGCTGTTGCAAAGGTATGGAACCACGGATCCGTCATTCGCAGCTGGCTTGTTGAACTATTGGAAGATGCATTTTCGAAGGACGCCCATCTCGACGAAATCAGCGGGGTCATGGCATCGTCCGGTGAAGGCAAATGGACGGTTGAAACCGCACTTGATTTACAAGCATCCATACCGGTTATTGCCTTATCCTTAATGAACCGGTACCGTTCCCTTGAAAAAGATACTTTTACCGGCAAAGTGGTTGCCGCACTCCGGAATGAATTTGGCGGGCATGCAGTGACCCGGTCCGGCCAGTAAGCTACCTGAAATGGAGACAGGCTTTTCGGAATCAAATTTACACGAACGGGAGTTTTGAATATGCTACAGTTCCCTGAACAATGGATGAAAAATGCATCTCTTGGCGAGCAGATCGCAAATGAATTGCGCCTGCTGATCCTTACAAATGAAATCAAACCCGGCGACATCATTTCCGAAAACCAGATTGCCCGGAAATACGGAACGAGCCGTTCGCCGGTCCGTGATGCATTGAAAGCTCTTGCCAACGACGGCCTTATTCAATTGGAAAGAATGGGCGCCCGCGTATTGGGAATGGGGCTGGCAGATATTCATGAACTGTACGATGTACGTGAAATGATTGAGATTTTTGCGCAGCAAAGAGTGTCTGCTGCTCCACAGGAACAGTTGATCCAGTTCCTGAACGAGACGATCGATAAAATGAAGATTGCAGCAAAATACGAGAACCACAGCGATTTCGCCTATTACGATTTTTCTTTCCATGACAGGATCATCCGCCATGCTGGCCATAAACGGATCTTGAATCTTTGGAATGGCATGAAGTCCCTGATCATGGCCGTACTCCTCGTGACAACGGAAGATGTTTTTGCCCACGGCCCCGGCCATCTGGCATGGGTCATTGAAAAACACCGAAAAATCGTAAACAGCCTTTTAACCGGAAACGAAGAAAACGTGGAACAATCTGTTTCTGCCTATTTTAAAGACTCGAAAAGAACACTCGATAAATCTTTTCCGGAAGAGGGAAAAACGGAGTAGGCGTAGCCTGCCTGGCACAGGGTTTTATATTCCAATCTCTTTTCGGCAATCTGGCCCGGAAAGCATCGCTTTTTATTGCATTCAAGTTGTCGACAAGTATTCAATGAATTTGCTACGTTCGCTTTAACATACTAAAAAGGAGGCTTTTATGATGCATGACGCCTGTATGATAGGGGTTGATATCGGTACAACCAGCACCAAAGCCGTGCTTTACAGAACTGACGGGACCATTTTGGCAAATGCCAATCAAGGTTACCCGTTGTATACGCCGGATGCATTTACTGCAGAACAAGATCCGGACCAGATTTTTCAAGCTGTCCTTCATGCCATTCAGGCCGTTACAGCGAAGAGCGGCCAAAGCCCCGAAACAATCCGGTTTGTCAGCTTCAGCTGCGCCATGCACAGTGTCATCCCTGTAGACCGGGAAGGCAAACCGCTTATGCGTTGCATCACATGGGCAGATAACCGGAGCATGGGCTGGTGCCGCAAACTGAAAGAAGAATTGGGCGGCCACGAAATCTATATGCGGACGGGGACGCCGATCCATCCGATGTCCCCTTTGCCAAAACTGATGTGGCTGCGCCATGAAAGGTCTGAAATCTTTCAAAAAGCAGCAAAATTTATTTCGATTAAAGAATATGTTTTTTACCGTTTGTTCCATCAATACGTGGTTGATTATTCCATTGCCTCCTGCACCGGCCTGATGAGAATGGATAACTTGTCCTGGGATGAAGAAGCATTAAAACTGGCCGGATTAACGGCGGACCGGTTATCCGAACCCGTTCCGACAACACATATAATGAGCGGGCTTGATCCCCGGTATGCAGACCAAATGGGGCTGGGCAAAGATACGCCATTTGTGCTCGGCGCAAGCGACGGTGTGCTTTCAAACCTCGGCGTGGACGCGATTGATCCGGGGGTGGTTGCGGTCACCATCGGCACAAGCGGCGCGATCCGGACCGTGCTGGACCATCCTTCTGCTGACCCAAAAGGCAGGCTTTTCTGCTATGAATTGACGGAGGATAAATGGGTGGTAGGCGGGCCTGTCAATAACGGAGGCGGCATCTTGAGATGGGCAAGGGATGAATTTGCAGCTTCCGAGGTTGAAACGGCGAAACGGCTCGGCATCAGCCCTTATGATGTGCTGACAAGAATGGCATCGCGTGTGAAACCGGGTGCGGATGGGTTAATTTTTCAGCCGTATTTCAGCGGGGAACGCGCACCTTTGTGGAACCCGAATGCCCGGGGCGCCTTCTTCGGCTTAACTTTGCATCATGAAAAACAACATATGATCCGGGCCGTACTGGAGGGCATCATTTACAACCTTTACAGTGTCATGCTGGCCATGAAGGAAAGAACCGGAGAACCGGCACGGATCCAGGCAACCGGGGGATTTGCCCGTTCACCGCTTTGGCGCCAGATGATGGCAGATATTTTCAATCAGCCGGTCAATGTTCCGGAAAGTTTTGAAAGTTCCTGTCTGGGGGCGGCTGTGCTTGGCTTGTATGCGACCGGGGAAGCGGACAGCCTGGATGTCGTTTCCACAATGGTTGGTTCTTTACATAGCCACCAGCCGGTCCCGGAAAACGTGGCGGTTTATGAGCAGCTATTCCCGATCTTCATCCGCCTTTCGCGCAAACTGAACGATGAATGGAACGATATTGCTGCTTTTCAACAATCGCAATTTGGAACAGACGCGGAAACATGAACGATATAAGCTGAATTTGAGTTTTTATATCAAACCCGAGCACCCATGCATGATGCCTATTTTTACAGCAGGCAACAGTACTGCGATATTTTTGTGCCTTTTATACAGGATTGACCGCGGCCTGAATAACCGTTCTGCCTTTGCAAAACGAATGCGAGGCAAGCAGTAGCCGCGTTTTAAAGCATACATTGCCCGACGCCGGCCGCGTTTTAAAGCTGCAGATGAATGCCGGCTTTAGCCGGACATTTTCTCCGTTTGAACCGGGAATGTTTTTCAGCCGGCTCCGGAAACAAGCCAGCCCTATTTATACATCGGCGGTGTTGCGGACGGGGGAAAGGCCCCCTGTTTTGCATCCAACTGATAGAGGCCATTCGCTTCATCAGCAGCTGATGCCCTTAAAATTATAAAAGAAAGCAGTGATTTTCATGAGCAGTGCTTATCTCATCACGATAACCATCCTTGCCATTGCACTCGTCATTGTCGGGGTCACATGGTTAAAATGGCATGCATTCATCAGTCTGTCGGTTGCTAGTTTGGCTCTTGGCCTTACAGCCGGCCTGCCAATCACGAAAATTGTGACGGACTACGAACAAGGTGTCGGGGGCATTCTCAGTTCATTGCTGGGGATTCTCGCGCTGGGCACCATTCTTGGGAAAATGATGTCCGAATCAGGCGCCGGTATACAGATTTCAAATTACTTCACCCGGGCATTCGGTGACCGGAATCTTCCATGGGCCACTTTCTTTGCCGGCTTGATTATCAGTATTCCGGTATTTTTTGAAGTCGGCCTTGTCATTTTGCTGCCGCTTGTGATTGCAATCCAAAAAACAACGAAGAAAAATCTTTTGCTGATTGCGATCCCGATGATTTCTGCATTATCCATTTCACACGGCATTGTCCCGCCCCATCCGGGAGCAATGGCAGCGATCGGCATTTTTCATGCCGATGTGGGGCAAGTTTTGCTTTATTCATTGATTGTCGCTTTGCCGGCCGGTATCATAGGCGGCCCGTTATTTGCTTATTACATCAGTAAAAGGGTAAAGCCGGAGACAGAACCGAAAGTAGTGGCGGCAAATGTTTCGGCAACCTCTTATCCGTCTGTCGGGGTTTCCTTTTTTACGATTTTACTGCCGATTATCTTAATGATCGGAACGGTGATTGTCCCGTTCGTCCGGATGCCTGCCCAATTGGCCCATTTTTTAAATTTTATCGGAAACCCGCTGATTGCATTATTGATTTCAGTGTTCGTCGCCTATTATTTGCTTGGGACCAGACAGGGCATCGGACGGAATTTGATCAATAAACTGACCGGGGAATCCCTCGCTCCTCTCGCCTCGATCATGATGATCATCGCAGCAGGCGGGGCATTTAAACAAGTGCTGATTTCCTCCGGTGTCGGCGATGCGATTGCCCAGGTTGCCACGCAATGGCAGCTTTCACCGCTTGTCATGGCCTTTGTTGTAGCCGGCCTGATCCGGATCGCAACCGGTTCTGCAACGGTCGCGCTGACCACAGCAGCAGGCATCGTCGATCCGATTGTCGTCCATATGACAGGGATCAATCTTCCGCTTTTGGTTATTGCAACCGGCGCCGGATCGCTCATGTTCTCCCATGTCAACGATGCCGGTTTCTGGCTTGTTAAAGAATATCTCGGGCTGTCTGTCAAACAGACATTTAAAACCTGGACCGTATTGGAAACCTTGTTGTCGTTTGCAGCATTCTTCATCGTCCTGATTATCAATCTGTTTGTATAATCAGGCAAAACATGGGAGGGTCCTCCGAGCACAAAAATACCCTGGCGAACACTGCCAGGGTATTTTTTGCACTTGGCTTTAAACAAATCCGCTTACCGGTGCTCCCGCCTCGCGAAATCGACAAACCGGAATTTGTCCAGCCGGTGGCGCGATTCGGTATATTGCAAAAGGCTTGCATCATCCAAATAAACATGGTTCCGGACAACGACGACATGATTGTACTCGCCCATGTCCAGATACTTGTAGTCTTCCTCTGTTGCTTTTTCAACCGTGATTTCTTTTTTCGCAAAGCTGATCACAAGGCCGAGCGTTTTTTCAAAATACTGGTAAAGCGAGATTTCACAAATATCTCTTGTAATCGACGGGACAAACTTTTTCCGGATGTAATCCTTATCCAAAATGATGTTCTCATGGTCAATTTCCCGCGACCGGACCACCTGCCATACTTCTTCTTTTCCGGATATCTTCAGCTGCCGGGCCAAGGCATCGTCAGGTCTGATGAGGACAAGTTCATGGACATTCGTGCGCCATGGCTTCCCCGAGCTTTCCGCAATTTCACGGAAGCTGACAAGTCCTGAAACCGGAAAATCAAACTTTTTTACGTCCAGTACAACAGAGCCTTTCCCCCGGATTTTTTGAATATAGCCATTCTGGGATAACAGATTGAGGGCTTTCCGGATCGTCTCCCTTGAAGCCCCGAATTGTTCCGCCAAAATATGCTCGGATGGCAGGAGGCTACCTGCTTCCATTTCGCCGTTTTCGATTTTTTCAGCAAGCTGATGGTAAATTGTGTAATACTTGTTTTCTTTCATTTGGGATCACCATTTGTATTGTACCATGGCAAAACCGGCATTACGATTCTGTCAAAAAAGTACACAACAGATTCATACGGACGCAGGGTGAAAGAATGAAAATCCAGAGAAGAATCGGGATAGTTGGAAAGCAATATTTGAGCTGCTCCGTCCAGTGTACCCGGTAGCTCAAACTGCACCGGTTCTCCGTAAAAATTATTCACGACCAGCAGCTTGCCGTCTTCACTTGTCCGCAAATAAGCAAAGATTTGCGGATGATCCGGAAGCAATAGCTGAAAGTCTCCATCTGTGATGACCTCATACGTTTTTCTTAACTGAATGAGTTTTTGATAATGGTAAAAAACGGAGTTTGGATCTTTCAGCGCTTTTTCTACGTTAATATCAGGGTAGTTGGAAGCGACCGCAATCCATGGCGTGCCTTCAGTAAACCCGCTGTTTTTCGTACTGTCCCATTGCATCGGTGTGCGCGAATTGTCCCTTGATTTCCGCATTAAGATTTCCATGATTTCCGCGTGGCTTTTTCCACGGCTTTGTAAAATGTTGTACATATTGAGGGACTCGACATCCCGGTACTGTTCAATCCGGTCAAAATGCGGGTTGGTCATGCCGATTTCTTCCCCCTGGTAAATATAAGGCGTTCCCTGCATCATATGGATCGCCGTTGCCAGCATTTTCGCCGATTCCACCCGGTACTTGCCGTCATCGCCGTATCTTGATACGATTCTCGGCTGGTCGTGATTGCACCAGAATAAGGCGTTCCAGCCGCCGCCTTTATGCATGCGCGTCTGCCATGTGGACAGAATCTTTTTCAGTGCTAGAAAATCAAAATCGGCAGATGTCCACTTGTCGCCGTTTTCGTAATCGACTTTCAAATGATGGAACTGAAACACCATGTCCAGCTCACGGGAAGCCGGGTTCGTATAGCGGATGCTGTTTTCAATCGTGGTTGAAGACATTTCTCCGACAGTCATCGCATTGTATTTGGAAAACACTTTTTCATTCATTTCATGCAAAAATGCATGGATGCGCGGGCCGTCCGTATAAAATTTGCGCCCGTCGCCCGGCGGGACTGTTCCGTCATCATCGGGGAAATCCTGATTTTTGGAGATCAAATTGATGACATCGAGGCGGAAGCCGTCAACCCCTTTTTCAAACCAAAATTTCATCATGGTGTAGACTTCTTCCCGGACTTTTTCGTTTTCCCAGTTCAAATCGGCCTGTGTTACATCAAACAGGTGCAGGTAGTATTGCCCGGTTTTTTCATCGTATTGCCATGCCGGCCCCCCGAACTTGGAAACCCAGTTGTTCGGTTCTTTCCCGTCTTTCGGGTCCCGCCAAATATAGTAATCCCTGTACGGGTTGTCTTTCGATGATGCGCTTTCGATAAACCATCTGTGCGCGGTTGAAGTATGGTTGACAACGATGTCCATCATGATTTTTATATTCCGTGCATGCGCTTCTACAAGCAGCTGGTCAAATATTTCCATCGTACCGTAAGTCTCATCAATGGCATAGTAGTCGCTGATGTCATACCCGTTATCGCGCTGCGGGGACGGATAAACCGGCGTCAGCCAGATGACGTCGATGCCAAGCTTTTTCAAATAATCCAGTTTCTCAATAACCCCTTCAAGGTCGCCAATGCCATCCCCGTTTGTATCTTTAAAGCTTTTAGGATAAATTTGATAGACAACTGCTTTTTTCCACCAAGGTTGTTCCATTTTTTCCACTCCCGAATTGCTATCGTCGTAATGCCATGAAGGCTTGAAATATGATTTGGACGTTAAAGCGAACTATAGCCGGAAAGCGGCCTGCCATTGTACAGTCCGCTTCCCTGTCCTTTATGCTTTTTGTCTTTTTAATTTGCCGAACAAGAAGGTCAGCACGAACGGCACGACAATGACGATCACCATACCGGTAAAGAACGTTCCCCACGAATGCGGGAAGATGGATAAGAATCCTGGGATCCCACCAACACCGATTGCCGGGGCTTTCACATGTCCGGTTGCCAGTACAATCCCTGCAATGGCTGAGCCGATTAGTGCGCAAACAAACGGATATTTGAAGCGGAGATTGACACCGAACATCGCCGGTTCCGTAATGCCGAGATAAGCAGAAACGGAAGATGTGCCGGCCATCCCTTTATCCACTTTGTTCTTTGCCAAAAACATCATGGCAAGCGCGGCCGAACCTTGTGCAATATTGGACATGCAGAGAATCGGCCACAAATACGTGCCGCCGGCGCTTGAGATCAACTGGAAGTCGACCGCAAGGAAAGCCTGGTGCATCCCTGTAATGACAAGGAGCGCATAGCAGCCGCCGTAAAGCAGGCCGCCGATTGCCGGCACATGGTTGAATACATATACGACAAGGCCGGTGATCCAGTTCCCGATGCCGAAAGTCAACGGCCCGACTGCAACGAATGTCACAAATCCGGTTACAAGTAAAGCAATGGGGGCGACAAGCAGCAACTGAATGGCATCCGGGATCCGTTTTTTCAGCCATAATTCAAGTTTCGCCAGAATAAAGGATGATACGAGGACCGGCAGCACCTGCCCCTGATAGCCAATTTTATTGACATGCCAGCCGAACAGATTCCATACCGGGATCGAGTGGCTTTTCAGTGCTTCACCGTATGAGTAAGCATTCAATAAGTCCGGATGGATCATCATTGCGCCGAGCACAATCCCGAGAAGCGGATTGCCGCCGAACCGTTTCACAGCCGACCAGCCGATTAGGATTGGCAGGAACGTGAATGCGGTATTGGCAATGATGTTAATCATGTCCGCAAGCCCGGCCCAGCTTTCGTGAACCTGGATAAAAGACTTATGGGCGTAAAAAATGCCCCGGCCTGTCAAAAGATTGTTTAACCCCATTAACAAACCAGCTGTCACGATGGCCGGCAAAATCGGGATGAAAATATCGGAAAGCATTTTGACAAACCGTTGAAGCGGATTCATTTTCTTTGCGGCTTCGTTTTTCACATCTTCTTTTGAAGCGTGCCCGATGCCCGTCAGCTCAACCATTTTGTCATATACTTTGTCCACTGTCCCCTGGCCAATCACAACCTGGTACTGCCCGTTTGCTGAAAAAGAACCTTTGACAAGTTCGATTTCCCCGAGCTTTTCTTTGTCTACTTTTCCTTCATCTTTTAATGCAAATCGCAGCCGTGTCACACAGTGCGTTGCCGCGGCAATATTGTCTTTTCCGCCTACTGCTTCAACAATTTGTTTTACAGATTCATTGCTGATTTTCGCCATGTTGTCGTTCCTCCTGTCTTATTGGCGATCTTACAATTGGGCCGTCATGACCACCGTTTCTCCCGGCACGGCATCCAAACTTGTTTTTTTGTCAAGATGAACCGCCTCGCCATTTGTCACCACGATGGATGTGATCGAATCCGCCGCTTTTTCTTGAATCCATTCCAGGTCAAAAGTGATGAGCGTATCGCCTTTTTTCACCTTATCTCCATCTTTTACAGCGGTTTCAAATCCTTCCCTGTTTAATGTAACCGTTTCCAACCCGATATGAATTAAAAGTTCCAGCCCGGATGCGCCGCGCAGCCCGATGGCATGCTTCGTCGGGAAGACTTGCACCACTTCCCCGTCAAATGGCGCCACAAGGAGGCCTTCGGTTGGTTTTACCGCAATGCCGTCCCCCATCATTTTTTCGGAAAAAGTTGGGTCCGGCACTTCTTCAATGGCAACAACCTGCCCTCTTACCGGAGCAAAAATACGTTCTTCCTTTGGCTTCTTTTGAAATAATTTAAACATGATTGCCACCTCACTTTATTTCACAAAACCGTTTTCATTTACTCGTAATCTTGTATATACATCTTACATTCTCATCATATCCTGTATATACAAGTTTGTCAATAGCGCTTTCTTTTTCCCAGAAATAAAATGCTGCCGGTGTTTCATGGGGTGGGAAAATACGATTCAGGCATTGATTGAAGAGGCAAGGGGCAGACTACTAGATATGCTGATGCTAGGGCAGGGAATTGAAAAATTGTGGCAGGATCGTGGAATAACCTAACATGTCGATGGACGAGGGCAAAAATAAACTTAAGCTTTTACCATAAGCTCAAGCACCCATTTGCATGATAACTCCATTTTACAGCAGGCAACAGGCTGCAATATTTTGTGCATTTTATATCGCAGACAAATTTCGTGCCGGGCAATTTCCACCCGATACGGGGCGAAATTCCCGGCACAGATTAAAACTTTGGACTACCTTTGCAACAACAGGTTCACGCATTCAACGATGCACCGTAACGTTTCCGCGGCACGCCCCGGCATAATCCGGTCACTTTTTCAGGAGCCCTTCTTTTACTAAAAAGGCTCTTGCCACATCTTCTGCTTTCTTGCCTTTGACACTGACTTCATAATTCATTTTCTGCATTTGGGTGTTTGTAATCTTCCCGGCCAGCTTGTTTAATGCCGGCACAATTTCCGGATATTTGTCAACCGTTTCCTGCCGCAATAAAGGCGAACCCTGGTATGGCGGGAAGAAATGCTTGTCATCTTCAAGAACGACCAGATGATACCTTTGCAGTTCGCCATCTGTGGAATAGGCGTTCATCAGATTCACTTTGCCTTGTTGGATGGCATGATACCGTACAGACGGATCCATTGTCACCACATGAAAATGCAATCCGTATTTTTTTGACAAACCGGGATACCCGTCTTTGATATCGGCAAATTCGGGGCTGAACCCGGCTTTTACGTACTGCTCGACATTTACAAGGTCCGATATCTTTTTCAAATGGTATTTCTTTGCAAAACTTTGCGGAACCGCAATCGCATAAGTATCATTAAATTTCATCGGGTGTAACAATGCCATGTTGTATTTTTTGGCCATACCTTCTTTGGCTTGTGCATACACTTCCCTGCTGTCTGTGCTAACAGGGTTCTCTTTCAGCAGGTTGACGATGGCTGTCCCGGAAAATTCCGGATAAAGATCGATATCCTTTGACTGCAACGCATTGAAAACAAAGGTTGTATCGCCCAACCCTGTTTTTAACTTCACTTTTAAATCTGTGTTCTCTTCAATCAGCAACTTGTACATATTGTCCAGAATTTCCGGTTCCGACCCCAGCTTGCCGGCAATCACAATCGTTTTTTGCCCGTCTTTATGAAGCAAGTTTGGCGCAACCAGTGAACCAACGATCAACACGATCATCAAGATAAAAATGCCGGATGCCACCATCATCTTCTTAAAAGAAACTTTTTCAAGCTGCCGGAGCAAAACATCGAAAAGAATGGCCAACAGGGCCGCAGGAATGGCGCCGAGGATGACAAGGGCATAATCATTCCGGTCGATGCCAAGCAGGATAATGTCGCCCAATCCGCCGGCTCCGATCAGCGCCGCAATCGTCGCTGTTCCGATAATCAAAATGGCAGCCGTCCGGATCCCCGCCATGATCACCGGCATGGCCAGAGGGAGCTCCACTTTGATCAGCCGTTTTCTTCTGTTCATTCCCATCGCCCTTGCTGCTTCCAATAACGAAGGATCGATTTCTTTAATGCCGGTATAGGTGTTGCGCAAAAGCGGAAGCAGGGCATAAGCGACGAGCGCAATCACGGCCGGGACGGTCCCTATGCCAAAAAGCGGGATTAACAGGCCAAGCAAAGCCAAAGAAGGAATGGTTTGCAGCACGCCGGTTATGCCAATGATGGTTTCCGCGATTTTTTGTTTACGTGTTAAATAAATGCCGAGCGGGATCGCGATCAATAACGAGAAAAAAAGCGCAATTAATGAAATTTCTATATGTTGTAAAAGGGCGTCCAAAAGCTGGGATCTCCGGTCTGAAAAGGTGTTGATAAAACTACTCATGCATCCGGCCTCCATCCCTTAAGTATTGTGACATGGCTTTCATGGCGTGCGGCCGGTTGATCACCCCGACCGTTTTTCCGCCATCCATAACGGCAATCTGTTCAAACGAGGCCAGCTGTTCGAATACCTCTGCCAATGGAGCCTGTAAAGAAACGGTTTTCGTATGGGGCAATAATGCCTGTTCGTCTGTAACCGGGACCATGAGTTCCTCCACGCGGACCGGCACCTGTTTATTCCCGACAAATTCGCGCACAAAATCGTTCACGGGGTTGGTTAAAAATTCATGCGGCGTCCCAACCTGAACGATTTCCCCGTCTTTCATGAGGCAAATCCGGTCCCCGAGCTTTAATGCTTCCCGCATATCATGAGTGACAAAAACGATTGTCTTTTTCAGCCTCTGTTGAATTTCAAGCACATCATCCTGCAATTTTTCCCGGCTGAACGGATCGAGCGCGCTGAATGGCTCATCCATCAAAATGATTTCCGGGTCGGCAGCCAAAGCCCTTAGAACGCCCACTCTTTGCTGCTGTCCCCCTGAAAGTTCATGAGGTTTCCGGTTCCGGTATTCTTCCGGATCCAGGCCCACCATTTCCAGCAGTTCATCGACACGGGCATGGATCTTTTTTTTGTCCCAGTTTTTCAGTTCCGGCACAGTCGAAATATTTTCCGCAATGGTCATATGCGGGAAAAGCGCAATTTGTTGGAGCACGTATCCGATATCCCAGCGAAGTTCATGAATGTCATAATCGCTGATTATCTTTCCGTTGATTCGGACCCAGCCTTTTGACAATTCGATAAGGCGGTTGATCATTTTTAATGTTGTCGTCTTCCCGGAGCCGCTCGGGCCGATCAGAACGAAAAATTCCCCTTTTTCTATTTCCAAATCCAAAGACTTTACAGCAAGGGTCCCGTTCGGAAACTGTTTCGATACATGTTCAAACCGGATCATTTTATCTCTCCTTTATCATGGATTCCTGATTATCCGGCACTTGGTCTTCACCGGGTTTTCGGAATAGAATGTTTCTGCATTCAGCGGGTTCGTGGGCTGGGGCGGCGTTTTTTGGCAAAATGCCTGCCCGCTCCTTCATTTATAGCCTGCCTGTGTTTATTTTTAACCAAAATTTTGCGGGCTCTCATTACTTAGAACGGTTCCATTCCGGGCCGGCATAGGATATTTTTACAAAATAAATCCGTCCGAAAAGAACAATTGTTCCTCATTATATTACATAGACTGATGGTTTGTCTACATCCCCGCTTACTCATTGATATACCCCTTTGGAAAATAAAAAAAGCGGATGGCCCCGCCGTGAAACCGTGGCGTTCCCCGGCAAGCAACCCGGCCGGGGGACGCCCATTGAAATTATTTTTGTCAGAACCGTTCCCATTGCCATCAGGGTCCTTCACCCGTGTCATTACTTGACAACAGGCTTTCCCTGCATCATACCAAAACAAAACAGCGCTTACCGGACGAATCGGGATCACCCCTCAATTGGAATCGTTCAGCAAGCATTCGCGATTACGCCCGGCCGCGAAAAACTTCCCGGTTAATCAAATTGGGCGGGCATTCTCCAAGCAGCCCCTTCGTGAGATTTTCAACCGCAAGTTTTGCCATTGCATATCGTGTTTCATGGGTAGCAGAGCCGATATGCGGAAGGGTGACGACATTGTCCATTTTTAAAAGCGGGTTATCCGGCGAAACGGGTTCCTGTTCATACACATCAAGGCCGGCCGCATAAATTATTTTTTCCTGAAGGGCTTTGACAAGCGCCGCTTCGTCTACTGTCGTGCCCCTTGAACCATTGACAAAAACGGCCGTTTTCTTCATCAATTTGAATTCCCGTTCCCCGATTAACCGGTGCGTTTCCGGGGTAAGCGGCACCATCAGGCAAATGAAATCCGATTTTTCCAGCAGTTCATCAAGCTCACAGTATACCGCATCATACAGCTGCTCGGCTTCCGGGTCGCGGGAACGGTTATGGTATAAAATGTCCATATCAAAACCGAAATGGGCCCGTTTCGCAATTTTGCTTCCGATTCTGCCCATACCGATAATGCCAAGCGTTTTATGGTGGATATCAATACCGTAATGTTCAGTAGAAACAGGCGCTTTCCAATTGCCGTTTTTGACAAGCCGGTCCAGTTCCGTAAATCGCCGCGCCGCTGCAAGCATCAAGCCAAAGATGGTATCCGCTGTTGTTTCATCGAGCACACCCGGCGTATTGGTTGCCATAATCCCCCGCTCTGTTAGCAACGGGATATCGAGATTGTCATATCCGACCGTTATATTGCTAATGATTTTCAAGGCCGGTGCGTGGTCCAGCAATTCTTTTCCCGCCTGGAGCCAGGAACCGAGCAGCCCGTCCGCTTCCGTTAAGTCAGGCAGAAGATCGGAAATATCCTTTCCCCCCGGTATGTAGCGTACTTCAAATATTTCCTTCAGCTTTTCAATCAAATCCCCAGGCAGTTCGCTGTATACCAATACTTTTTTCGCCAAATGAGCCATCCCCCTTTGTTTACGTTATTCTTGTAAAATTATAACAAAGAATAAGGCGAGCGTCCTTTAACCGGGTTTCCGGAATGTGCGATTTTTTGTAATCTCCCGGCCAAAATAGGAGAGGGTAAGAAAAAGCCAATCCTGGAATCGGGGTGTTGAAGCATGGTATTCCTTATCGTTTTTGATGATCGTTCTGAATCTGTTTGCTTTTCTCATGCCAAAAAAATTTAGCGGCATTGAAATGCTGTGCACCACCCTGTTTGCCATGTGCCTTGAATTAATCGTCAATTTATTTCTGGATCTCAAGTATGATCTTTTTGGATACTTTACAAAAGGAGTCGACTGGAAAGCCCTTTGTTATTTGTTTGGGATTTATCCGGCCATCAATATTACCTTTATCAACTTTTTTCCAAACAGGTTCCGCACCCGGTTCCTCTATATTGCAGGATGGACGATCGTGGCGATGGTTTTTGAGTTTTTGTTCATCATGACGGGTACGTTTTACTACAATGGCTGGAAACCTGTGTATTCTGCTATTGCGTATCCTATCCTCTTTTGCATCCTAGCGTTATTCTATCAGCTTGTTCACCTGCTTTTGCTCAAATATACCCCAAACCGCTAGGCACCCAAATAAATGGTTAAAGAAACCGCGGCACTGAACGCCCCCCGGGCTTGTGGCAGCCGCCGTATCTGGCACGGGAAAAGTCTGGCAGGATTTGCTAAAATAGAAAGAAAGTCATTGAGGTGGAGACATTGAAAAACAAAGTTATTTTGCTTGCATCGGATCAGCTTGGAAAAGGCGAACAAGAATTGGGAGAAGGATTGTTGGAAACCTTCTTTACCATCCTGAAACAAAAGGAAGAACTGCCGGCCGCTGTGTTTTGCGTAAACCGCGGTGTGTTTACGTTAACAGAAGACTCGCTCGTTTCCCTTCAATTGAAAGAATTGGAGGAAAAAGGCGTGGACGTTCTTGCTTGTAAAACCTGTGTGGACTTTTATGGGCTAAACGAAAAACTTGCAGCTGGAAAAATCAGCAGCATGGCACAATTTGCAGAATTAGCATCCAAATATGAAGTCCTTACGTTATCCTGACCAGGTGGAAAAATCCTATCCGGAACAAAAAATAGAGAAAAAGCCCTGCATCAGGCAGGGCTTTTCCTGTTCTTGCCAAATCCCAGCGATGTCACGTGCGCCCGACCAACATCGAAATGCCAAGGCCGCCACCGACACAAAGCGAGGCGAGGCCGGTGCGCACATTTCTTTTTTCCATTTCATATAAAAGTGAAACGAGAATTCTTGCGCCGGATGCCCCGATCGGATGCCCCAGTGCAATCGCGCCCCCGTTAACATTGACTTTTTCCGGATCAAGCCCCAAATCCCTGATAACGGCAAGGCTTTGGGAGGCAAAAGCTTCGTTCAGCTCGATTAAATCCACTTCTTCCAGGGATACACCGGTCTTTTCAAGCAGCTTTTGAATTGCGTAATAAGGGGCATACCCCATGATGGAAGGGTCCGTTCCTGCTTCTGCATACCCTTTGATGACCCCGAGATAAGGAATCTTTTTTTCATCCGCAAGTGATTTTTCCATTAAAACTACAGCAGCTGCGCCGTCATTGATCCCCGAAGCATTCCCTGCTGTGACAGTGCCATCTTCGAGAAAAGCGGGTTTCAGCTTCGCGAGCCCATCAAGCGTCGTTTCGGGGCGGACATGCTCATCCTCGGTAAACAGCATCTCGCTTCTTCTCTGTTTTATTTTTACCGGCACAATTTCGTCTTTGAAACGGCCGGCCTTTTGCGCCTGCGCGGCTTTTTGCTGGGATTGAAGCGCAAAACGGTCCTGTTCTTCGCGGGAAATGCCGAATTTTGCCGCCACATTTTCCGCCGTCAAACCCATATGAATGCCTTCAAATGCATCCGTCAGGCCGTCGCGCAGCATGCTGTCTGCCATCGCCATATTGCCAAGCTTATGGCCCCAGCGTGCCTGCTCTGCAAGATAAGGCGCACGCGACATGTTTTCCGCCCCGCCAGCAACCGTTATTTTCGCCTCGCCAAGCTGAATCATCTGGGCAGCAAGCAGCACAGCTTTCAATCCGGAGCCGCACACTTCATTCACGGTGACGGCAGGCACTTCATACGGAATGCCGGCTCTGACTGCCATTTGCCGGGCCGGGTTTTGGCCGAGGCCAGCCGAAAGAACATTGCCAAAAACGGCATAATGGACCTCCCGTGCAGAAACGCCGGCGCGCCGGATCGCTTCTTCTGCGGCAATCGCGCCCAGTTCCACAGCAGATATATCTTTTAAACTGCCGCCGAATTTCCCGATCGGGGTCCGGACGGCGCTGATAATCGCAACTTCATGCATATACGTTTACTCCCTCTCTGTCATTTCCCATCCACAATCTTTGCAACTTGTACTATAATGGGAAGGTGTCAGTGTGTCGTGATAAGTTGTATTTCGACACCGTTTATATTAAATTATTTAGTACAGTTTCTCAAATTTCAATAACAATTCCTGTAAAAAAGGTGTGAATAGCTGTTGCAAATCGGAATAGACAAGATCGGGTTTTATACCCCGCATTTATATGTTGACATGGAAAAATTGGCACTTGCCCGGAATGAGGACCCTGGAAAATTTTTAATCGGAATCGGCCAGGAAAAAATGGCCGTCGCCCCGGTGACCCAGGATGCGGTGACGCTCGCAGCCAATGCGGCGCTCGAAATTTTAACAGACGAAGATAAAGAAAAGATCGATTTTGTTATTTTCGGCACGGAATCCGGCGTCGACCACTCGAAGGCAGCCGCAATTTATGTGCACCGCCTGCTCGGTTTAAAACCGGAAGTGCGGGCCGTTGAAGTGAAAGAAGCATGCTTCGGTGCTACGGCAGGGCTGCAAATGGCAAGAGGGCATATCGCCCTGCATCCGGAAAGCAAAGTGCTCGTGCTCGGGTCGGATATTTCAAGATACGGATTGAATACTTCAGGAGAGGTTACCCAAGGGGCCGGCGCCGTCGCCATGGTCGTAAGCGCCCATCCGAAAATTCTTGCGATCGAAGAACCGAGCGTGTATCATACGGAAGACATCATGGACTTTTGGCGGCCGGTCTATTCGGATTCCGCTTATGTGGACGGCAAGTTTTCCAATGAAAAGTACATCGGTTTCTTCCAGACCGTCTGGCAGCAGTACAGAGAAAAAACCGGCTTTACGTTAAGTGACTTCGAAGCCATTTGTTTCCATATGCCATATACAAAAATGGGCTTAAAAGCGCTGAGAACGGTGCTGGATGAAACAGATGAAGACGGGCGCGAAAGGCTTCTTGCCCATTATGAAACAAGCAAAAGTTATAACAAAATCGTCGGGAACATTTATACCGGCGCTTTGTATTTGAGCTTGCTTTCCCTGCTTGAACAAAATACAAAGATAGAAGCAGGTGCGAGGATCGGCCTGTACAGCTACGGGTCCGGCGCAGTCGGGGAATTTTTTGCCGGGATCCTGCAGCCGGGCTATCGTGAAGCCTTGCAGCCGGCCCGCCATCAGCAAATGCTCGATGCGCGGAAAGAAATTAGCGTTGCCGAATACGAAGCCATTTTTACAACATCGCTTCCAAACGACGGATCGGCCGTTACCTTGCCGGTAAACGAGGATCCGGCCACCGTTTGCCTTGCCGGAATCGAAGGGCACAAGCGGCAATACATCAATAAAAATATGTAAAAACCAGTGGCATGCTTTATAAGCGTGCCTCTGGTTTTTACAGAGGGAAATGACCGCCCCCCTTTAAGGCGACTTTCTTTTCAAAAACGGGGAGTTGCGCCGTAAGCCCGGCCCCCAGGGGTTTCATCCTGCTTTAAAGGAAAAAACCTGCCTGGCCAAATGAAAACAAAAAAACGGCGGGACATTACCATAATCGTGTCTCACCGTTTTTTTCTATATTTTGTTCAGTGCCGCGGTATTCTTGGCGCCGTTTTTCATACCCGCGTGTTTTTTTTCTTCCTATTTCTGTTCAGTGCCCCGCCTGTCATCCTCTGATTTCTTTTAAAATTTTCTTTGCCGTAGCAAGATCAATTGTCCCGCTTTGTTTTAGTTTTTCTGCAACCCGGTCAATTTCGCTTCCGGAGGCGCCTGCACTGATGGCCAGCGATTTGGCGTGCAGGGCCATATGCCCTTTTTGAATGCCGTCTGTGACAAGGGCTTTGATGGCGGAAAAGTTCTGGCCAAGCCCAGCGGAGACAATGATCGATTCCAGTTCTTTCGCATTTTGGTAACCCAGCAACCGCTTGCTGAAACCGGCAGCAGGGTGGATGCTGATCTGGCCGCCGACTGTCCCGACCGGAAGCGGAAGGGTGAGGCTGCCAAGCAGGTCTCCGTTTTCTGCTTTGCTCCAAGTAGAAAGGGAACGATACTTGCCGGACCTTGCTGCATAGGCATGGGCGCCCGCTTCAATCGCGCGCCAGTCGTTCCCAGTTGCGATCACAACGGCATCAACGCCGTTCATAATGCCTTTGTTATGCGTCGCAGCCCGGTAAGGATCCGCGTATGCAAATTGGGCGGCTTCAATGATCCGGTCGCGGACTTCTTCACCGGGCATGCCGTTTTTTTCAAGCAATGGCACGGGTATCCGGCACTCGGCCGTTGCCAGGCACTCAGTGGCATAATTGGAAAGAATGCCCATTAACGCCCGTCCCCCTGTCCACTCTTCCAAATGCGGTTTGATCGCCTCCGCCATGGTGTCGATGATATTCGCACCCATTGCTTCCCGCGTATCAATATGGAGATGGACAACAAAAAAAGCAGGCGTGCCGGCTTTTTCATCAGCCGGGATCAGGCGGACTTCCAGTTTCCGGGCTCCGCCGCCCCGCTTCACAATCGAAGGCTTGGCCTCATTCGCCGTTTGCAAAATATCTTCCGCATGGGCCATCACCACCGTTTTCGCACGGATCGGATCCGGAACGTCCATTAACGCCACCTGCCCGATCATCATACGGCTGCTCACTGTCGTCCGGAAACCGCCTGCCTTGTTGATGATTTTTGCCGCCGAACTTGCCGCCGCCACAACAGAAGGCTCCTCAATCGCCATCGGGACGACATACTCTTTTCCGTCAATCAGAAAGTTCAATGCCGTACCATATGGCAATTCATATTTGGTAATCTGGTTTTCAATCATATGGTCCGCCGTTTCATCCGGCAGCACAAGCCCTTTTTCAAGCAGCGCAGCATCTTCGGCTGAAATGGCCTTCGCCTGTTCCAGTGCCTTGATTCTTTCAAGTCGATTTTTTTCGTAAAATTTATGCAAAGGTTGCTTGTCCATGTTTCCCTCCTCTGTGCGCGATAAAGTACCATACATTTATTTTAACGCATTTCAGGGGGAAAACCAGCCATACATTTTTCCAGCTTGCCATCTTCCTGCGTGCATTTCTTATCTTAACAGCCACGCAGATAATTTTTCCATAATTTAGTTTACTCAGAAGAAACGGGGTGCTCTCCGCTTCATAGTTGAATTATAAAAAATTTTGCCTTTTTCTCGGTATCTCCGAAAAAAGCCGGAGATTTTCGTTAAAAGATATAAGAAAATTGTTATTTTCTATGGCGGTTTTATCATACATTCGTATAATTAATCTTAGAAAGGGAGTAGGAAAAGCGATGCTGGATCACTTCATCGATGCATAAATACCAGCGGAGATTAACGCTACACGGTTGTATCAAACCCTTCCGCCAAACCGAAAAGAGGTGGAGAGGATTGTCTTCTTCCTCTCTAAAACGATATCTTAGCATCGCACAAACGCTATGAAAAAAATACTGTTGATTTTCTTCTGGGCAGCTGTTGCATTGTATCTTTATTTCGGAGACAGATTTAATCAAACACTTCATCTTGTTTCCGGAGCTGTTTTATCCGTAATCGGTACAGTCGTTGTTGTATGGTATTTCGTAAAATTATTTAAGCGCAGGGAATCATCTGGCAAATAAAAAGTTCGAACAGGCCTTTTATAATAAAAAATGGGAAAACAAAAACAGAGAGCACAGGCGCTATTTACCCCTACGCTCCTCCGGCCGTTCTTTCATTCGGAACATGGCAACAGAGGAAGATCTGAATGAACTTGAGCAACTGATCAAGGAAAAAAGAAGCATTCTTAAAGATTGTTAGCGGCACAGGGGCTGTCCCAAAAGTCGATCAATGGCTGATGGGAGTCCCTTATTTATTTAACCGGCTGCTGATTCACTATATGGGACCAGCAGACAGATAAAGCGAGGAGTATGCCTCATCATTTGCAGGTTATGCCTCTGCAGCTGTACGCCTTCTGCCTCCAATTAACAGTAGAAATGCAATAACAATATAAACCACTGCCCCCGTAAGGCATCCTCTTAATGTGAGATGGGCATCCACTTCCGGCCCGCTACTGATAAAACTAATAAAATCGATTGCTGCATGAAGCATGATCGGGAGTATTAAACTTCCCGAGCGAAGATATAAGGCACATAAAACCAGGCCTAAACAAGTAACCTGGATGACCTGCAACGTTGTAATATAAAATGATTGATGAAAAAGGTTAATAAAATGAAATCCGCCAAAAATCAACCCGGAATACAGGCAAGCTTTTATTCTCCCTGCATAAGCCGCTTTTCCTTCGTTTAAATAGGACCTGTTGAATAAGCATAAATTACAGATTAAAGAAGGATTTCGGCTACTTTTCGCGAATATAATGTGTAAGGAAAGCTGTCGGCAAATAGTTTCAATATGTAAAATGGGACACGGAGACCATTGGAATTATTTGGTACAAAAATTTCTCCGTTACTTTTGAGCAGATAAGTATCTCCCTTTAAGGCAAGTCCTATAAGGTTGACATTTATTTGATGAACATACATATAAATTTCGGTAAGCCCTCATAGTTATAGTGATGTAGGAAATAAAATATGGGAGATAAAGTATATGAGCAAACATTTTCCAAATGTGAGCGTGGACTTAATCGAGTCGGCTAGGAGGAGTGATGGGGTTTTAAGTAGGTTATCAAAAGAGGAACTTACATGTTAAAAAACAGATACTTGAAATTCCTATATTTAGTGAAAAAATATCCTTACACCTCAATCTGCCCTACGTATGATATTGACGAAATGTGGCACCTTCATATTCTTCATCCACAGAAATATTATAATGATTGCATGGATTACTTTGGTTGTATTTTAGATCATAATCCTGGTTATGGCAAAGAAGAATCTGAGCTTCCTCATTTAATGAATATATATAGGGAGTCTTTGAAAAAATGGTCCGTTGAATTTAAAGAAGACTATAATATACCGTTATCAGATAAAGTTAAAGAACTAGCCAAAAATGGCACGAATGCTGAAGTAAAGACTTGCTATAATGAACCATTGAAAGCTGCAACCTGCTATAATGAACCGTTGAAAGGTGAACAAGAAAAAAAGACTTGCTTAAACGAACCATTAAAAACTGAACAAGCCAAGGTTCAGATTTAAGGTGAAAAGTCAGCAAACGATTGTTTATAAGGCAAGCCTATTTTAATTTAGGCTTGCCTTTGGCCATAAAAGCATTTTTTGGGGGTGCCAATATGTTAAACAACGCAGTAAACAGATTAATACTTGTTGATACCATTAATACGCTAGGTACCGCAATAACATGGACCGGTCTTCCCATTTTTGCCCTCAATCTAACAGGCTCATTCCTTTATGCTGGAAGTTTGTACCTTACAGAAACGATTGCGGGAATAATATCTACCATTGTAAGCGGACATTTTATAGACAAAGTATCTTCTAAAAAGATGATATTTACTTCCTTTTTTCTTAATTGCTTTGTTATGATAACATTATTTTCATTACTATCATTTAAACATTTTATTATTTTTTTATTCCCTTTGATGATCTTATCCCAATCACTTGGGCATTTTGCTAATCTGTGTCTTGAAGTATGGTTTAGAGATTTGACAATTAAAGATCCAAACATAGGATTAGCAAGGGCAATAAGCAAGAAAAACACGTTTACTACAACTTGTAAGACTGTAGGTTTTACTATCGGGCCGCTCATTTTTGGTATTTTAAGTTCGTACGCCATTCTCATAGACTCTGCTTCTTTTCTCGTGTGCGCGTTTTTAATCATGAGGTTTGATGAAAAAATTCAAATCGAACACTCGCATGATACTACATGGTTTTCCTTAGCATATTTGAAAAGAACTTTAAAAGATAAAATACTGCGAATTTACTTTTTCTCACATTTACTAGGTGGCATGATTGGACCAGTAATGACGAGCCTTTCAGTATATATTTTGGAAGGACATTTTAAAGTAGCTGACTTTGAAATATCTATTTTTTGGCTCGTTGGTGGTGTTTTTGTGGTTTTATCCAACATGATATTATCAAAATCCAGGATTTTATCCGCTTCAAAGGTATTTTTGTATTTTCTAACTGTCTTTTTGGTATGTGGGGGCATTGTTATAATGGGGGCCTCCTTAAGCTGGATATTCTTTATAGTTGGATTTGCCATTATGACAATGGGAAACCCCGTAATAAATAATTTGCTCTCCGCTGAAACCTTTAAAGCAATCCCCCCATATGAAAAAGGGAAAGTAATGGGCGTGATGGAGGCATCAGCAGATCTAGGCACCCTTTCTTTTATGATCATTTCTTGGGGATTAATAGAAACCTTTGGGATATTTATAACTTGTATGATAATCGCCGTTATGGCCATCTTACGGATTACCTTGTTTTATTCTTCATTTAAGATAAAATCAGATATCCCGATAGAGAATATAACAAAAAACCTTTAGGAGAATATGTCAAACTCTTTGGAGAAAACCACCAAAAACGCTGCCGGTAACATGGTTATCGGCAGAAAACACCAAAATGACCATATATTTTACGAATCGTTGCCATCCCCCTTATTACTCTAAAGAGGATCCAGGGTTAATTTTGGGCAGAGTTTCTTTTTTCTTGACTATATTCCGCAACTTCATTTTTTCAAAAACTACAAAATCGGGGGAAGCCGACTAAAATTTGTACTCTTCTTTAAATGAGGTAATTGCGATGTTACAGACTCCTTGTAGCCCAAGGGTTTGAAAAAAGGATAAAAAAATTTTCCCCCTAAAAAGAGGGGGAAAC
>NZ_ALAS01000250.1 GCF_000290615.1 Heyndrickxia coagulans DSM 1 = ATCC 7050 | reverse complement strand
GTATGTGTAAAATTTTACTCGAAGGGGCAGATGAGTGGAAAAAAATGGGAAGACGCTCTATCATCTAATTGTACACTTCAAGATGAACATCTAGAGAGAGAGGTCTTCCCATGGATATTATATCAATAATTGCTGGATTATTAAAGGATACAAAAAGTCTTATGGAATTTGAAGAACAGCTTAAACTTTTGATGCAGAAGGCTTTTACACAATGGGTTGGGGAAATATTTGAAGAGTTAGATAAAACAATTAAACAGGAGAAGTTAGAGGAGGGCTGGGTGTACTGCCGGAGTGATAACAGAAACATTCAGTTTCTATTTGGAAGTGTGACCTTTAAACGCTCATTAATGCATGACAAGAGAGGAAATTCCCATTATCCTCTGGATGAATGGTTAGGGCTGGTACCACACCAACGATACAGCCCGTTAGTGGAATTAAAGGTGGCAGAGTTGGCAAGTGAGAACACCTATCGGGAAGTAGCTGATATTTTAAAAGAGT
>NZ_ALAS01000249.1 GCF_000290615.1 Heyndrickxia coagulans DSM 1 = ATCC 7050 | reverse complement strand
CAAAAGTTAATTGATGTTCGGTCTTTTTGTACATCGTAACAGCCTCCAAGTGCAAGGTTTTTTACGTGTTTCCTTTGAAATCCTTACACTCTATATTCGACAAAAGTAGCCAAAATCCTTGTCAAATCTGGAATTTTTGCTTATTCAGCAAGCCCTAACTACAAGATATAGTCCTAAATTATAAAAAAAAGACGGTAATTCATCTCCCCATTAAATTACGGAGGATAATGACCGCTTTACCTAAATGCCCTTGAGAACCTTTTCCTTGTTTTTTTAAATGTCACAGAACTAGTTTTATATTGTTGGTTTTCCTGGTTGTCTTGGGAATACAAAATAGGAAAGGGAAATAAGTAAATCAATGATTAAAACAAGCGACCAAATCCCCAGTACTTGAATAAGCGCCTTTGTCCGTTCATAGTCATTAATAAAATAGTAAATAATTCCAATTAAACTTGCCCCAATTAAGTACGAAAGAAGATGACGCCCCCAGCTTTTCAAATTCTGTTTGGCAAATTGTAATCCATATAATTTAACCGGTTTTGGTCCGGTTTTTGTGATATAGTACTGAAAATGCTCATCAGCCCAACGAATCATGCTTTTTCCAAATCCAACAGAAATACCAATATAGATAGCTGCGAGTGCATGAGCTTTTGTTGCCGTCGTCCCGCTATAAAGGTCGAAAGTTGCAGCAATTATCAAGATCAGGTCTACAACAGGTGTTAGTGCCAAAAAGATGAAACCCAGCTTCTCCTTCTTCAATAAATAACGGAAACTCAACCCAAGTAAAATAAAAACCCAAAAGCCGATTTCACAAGCAATTATTAACCAAATTATCCAATTCATTTCCATCACCTTTTTTTACAAAATAAGAATCAAAATACAGGGAAAAATTTTGATAACGATTTTTCCCAAACACCAGGCATCACCGTTTTTTAATACAAATGTGCTAAATAAATCATAACAAACATTTTTATTTAATACAAGTGTATTATTTAAATTTTTATGGTAAACTGATAGTATGCCAAAAATTGTTGATCATGATAATAGAAAAAAAGCAATTGCTGAAGCGACTTGGCAAGTTATTTTAGAGCAAGGAATGAAAGGGGCGACAGTACGAAATATTGCTAGGAAAGCGGGGCTATCATTAGGCGCTCTTAGACACTATTTCTCCACCCAAGAAGAATTGTTAATTTACGCGATGGATCTGGTGAAAGAGAGAGTGGCTGAACGGGTTGAAAAAATTGCTTTAAAAAACTTGCCGCCAAAGGAAATGATTTTACAGATGCTTTTGGAAATTGTTCCGACAAATGAAACGACAAGAGCTGAAATGGAGGTTTGGCTTGAATTTGTATTATATTTCCGCAATAAAGGAAACAGGGAAAGCCAAAATGATGGGATTTTGGAGGGGATTCAAAAGCTGTTGGATTCACTGGATCGGGCGCAATTTCTAAAAAAAGAGATCGACAAAGATTTGGAAACGGAGAGATTGTGTGCATTAATTGACGGATTGGCTATTCACGCCATCTTGAACCCAACAAGACTGACAAAAGAGCGGATTATCTCGATATTGGCTCATCATATCGACGAAATTTGTCATTTTTAATTTTCGGTACATTTAAGGGGTTAGAAAACACGCCCCTTTTCATTCGCGGTGTCTCTCTTCTATATTTTGATTCATTTTCAAGTATAATGTTTAAGAAGTTTTATGTTTCAGAGCCCTTGCCAAAATGCTATATCCCCTGAAACTGTAAGCAGTCAGACAATTAAAGGTCGTTGATTTATTCCACTAAAGAAAAAAGAC
>NZ_ALAS01000248.1 GCF_000290615.1 Heyndrickxia coagulans DSM 1 = ATCC 7050 | reverse complement strand
AGCTCTAATTATTTAAATTATTACATATTTAGCCGCATTTTTGGGGGGGATAGTTAAATTATCACGAAAAATTTTTACTCCTCAGAGCTGTTTTGTTAAATTCATGTAATCCATCCGCCTGCGCATTGATGGACGGCTTTTAATGAAATCGCTTTTTTGCAAGGGGCAGCACGATTTGCAAAACCATTGTATTTTTTCAAAACAATAAATCAAAATGGGTGTGTTTTTGCTATAATAGGCAAGTAAAATACTCGATAGGTGGGGCCGTTATGAAAATAGTATGTACCGGATACGGGATATTTGCGCCAAATACGAGGAACATTGATCAGTATTTGTTTAATTTGAAAAACGGCGTTTGCACATTACAAGTGGCGGAGGGCATGGGGCCAAAAGGAGAATCAACCATTGCCGGGCTTATCCAGGATGAAGAATTGAAACAAATAGAAGCAGATGATAAACTAAAGCGCCTCCCAAAAGTAACAAAAATGGGGACCGCTGCAGTGAAAGAAGCAATCGCGTCTTCCAGGCTGGATGTCCGGCATAAAAAAGTAGGCTTGTTTTTCGGATTATCCCTTGGTGCTACGGGAGAGAAACTGTACCAGGATTCCATTCACTACGCTAATCATGAACTGTATCGAAAAGTATCGCTCATATTCTCCCACTATGCGAATTACCATAGTATTACGGCTGCCATTGGCCATTATATTGGGGCCAGGGGCGTCGAAAAAACGATTACAACAGGTTGCACTTCCAGTTTGGAAGCAGTAGAAGATGCAATCCTTTACTTGAAAAGCGGAAAAGTGGATGCGGCCATTGTCGGCGGAACGGACAGCCCGATATGCAATGCGACAACTTATGCGTTTGCCAAAACAAAAACGATACCGCTTAACCAAACGCTTGAAGAAGGCGCTGTGCCGTTTCAAAAAGGAAGCAAAGGGTTTGCAATGTCGGAAGCGGCAGGGGCAATCGTGCTGGAGAGGGAAGAAGATGCCGTTCAACGAAAAGCGGATATAAAAGGCGAAATCGTTGATGTCGTTTCCAATAATGATGGGATCAACATTTTTTCATTGGACGGATCCGGGGACCAAATGTTAAACGCGTTAAAAGAAGTCACAATGGGAAGAAAACCGGATTACATCAACAGCCAGGCACTTGGCATTGAACTGAACGACCAAATCGAGCAGCACTGTTCCAAACAGTTGTTTAACCATGAAGTTCCCTATACTTCAATCAAAAGCATGTATGGGAACCCTTTTGGCGCCATTGGTATTTTGCAAGTCATTTCATCGCTTTTAAGCATGCAATATGGCTTTATCCCGCCAACGATTCGGACAACGAGGCGCGGGTATGAAGAAATGAATATTGTAACAGAGACCCTCTATCGGGAGATTCATGAAGTGGCCATCACCAACCATGGATTTGGCGGCAATAACGCATGTGCCTATATGAAGAAATACACCAAGAGTTAGAAAGGGGATGAGGTACTATCGTTATGGGGGTATTGATTTTTACGATAGGATTCATTCCGATTGTCCTGGCCGTGAGTATGCAATCACTTTATAAAGAGTCAAAGCTGTCTCTGATATTGGGATTCTATATGCTTTTGATCACGGCCTGGCAATTCGATATAGGCGTCCTTTTTCTCGGAAAAGTATTAAGCAAGGAAACGATCCTTGTTCTTTTCAAATTTCTTCGGGGCGGGACGACTTTTTCCATACCGGTTGTCTATTACATTGCTTTTTCTATCATAAAAGGCCAGCCGGCACTTCTGGCAGGACGGAAATGGCTGGACAAACTATCGAATGTTTTACTCAATAAAAAGGTTTTATATTTTTTGATTTTCTGGAGTACGGTTATTTATTTTATAAACTGGACAAGTTTAGGTACAAAAGGCTTGTATATGGCGAATAAAAATGGGGCAAATACCCTCTTTTTATTTCCTGAATACGGGCCGCTGATCTGGCTATATATTTTACATATGGGCAGCTTCTTACTGTTTTTAATCCTTATATTCATGATGACCAAAGGAATGGTAAACCAAAATATCAAAAGATTCCTGGCCAGGTTTAGCCTGTATTCCCTGCTTTTATACATATTCGGTTTTTTAAACTTTTCTCCTGGAACCGGTGGTATTTCCAGCAGTATCGGGGTTATCATTTTCTCAACCTTGATCGTCATGGAGTTCATAAAATTAGGCGCAAATATAAAGGCAAACTATTATGAAATAATGGAAAGGCAGATGAAATTGGACTACACCGGCAACTTAGCCGGAAGTCTGATTCATGAAGTGAAAAATGCGAATCAAATCATTAAGGGCTTTTCCCAAATGTTAAATGCAAGCGCTGGTATGGATAAAAAAGATAAAGCTTATTTAAATATGATAGAAAAAACTTCTGAGCATTTAGATGACTTAGTAGATAACTACAAGACGTATTTGAAGTCATCTTCCACCACTTTTAAGAAAGAAAATCTGGAATCGATTATCAGGGAGTCTCTTGCGTTTTCCCAAGTCATTTTAACAGAACATCATATTGAAGTTGAACTGAAGAATTGTTATCATTCCCTTGATGCGTACGTAAATAAAGCAAACTTGAAACAAGTTTTTATCAATCTCATTAAAAACAGCATAGAGGCGATTCCCGAAGATAGAAAGGACAAGAGAATTGCGATCCAGATTGAAGTGGACCAGGAAATGATTATGATTCATTTTAAAGATACCGGCACAGGGATTGGGCAGGAACAATGGGAAAGTGTTTTTAACCCTTTTTTGTCATTGAAATCTGAAGGAATGGGATTAGGCTTGCCTTAGAGCCTCTGCCAAAATAAAAAATTACCCTTGAACGAGGCTCTAGAGAATTAATGATCCTGTTTTTTTCTTTTCTTCCAGGTTTTCA
>NZ_ALAS01000247.1 GCF_000290615.1 Heyndrickxia coagulans DSM 1 = ATCC 7050 | reverse complement strand
ACGCATATTCCGCACGTAAATTTTTCCATTTTAAGATTTTTTTAAAGGAATTTTCTCCTTCTTTGTAGAATTGAATGATTATCTAAACTAGGGGAAGACGAGGAAATTTTTATGTCAGATCAAATTTTAACCTTACATGTGGGGCCGTCTCAACTTTTATCTAAACTGTGTGATGAAATAGAACTCGAAAAAACCATTAATGATTTAGTCAAATGGGATTCTGTCCGTTGTCATATCTCACCCGGAACAAGGATTAAAGCCCTTGTCTTAAACATTTTATGCAGTGGCAAGCCCCTTTATAAGGTTCATGAATTCTATCAAAACCTAGATTCTGAGATGCTTTTCGATACATCGGTTTCACCCGATCAATTAAATGATGATGCATTAGGAAGAGCATTAGATTACTTGTATGAAGCCGAAGCATGGAAAGTCTATTCCACCCTTGCATTAAAAGCACTAAAAAAATTGAATCTTCCTATTGGTATACTGCATAACGATACAACCTCAATTTCTGTTTACGGCGAATATAAGCAACCGAAGGAAGATGGACTGCAAATTACGTACGGGTATAGTAAGGCCCATAGGCCTGACTTAAAACAAATCGTTCTGGGGATGGGGGTCACACCTGAACGAATTCCTATCCTTGCAAAAGTAGAAAATGGGAATACTTCGGATAAATCTTGGAATGTGGAATTCATTCAAAAGATGAGAAAAATCCTTTCCCATGAAGATTGGAAAAATCTCATTTATCAAGCCGATTCTGCATTAATCACAACGGAAAATCTAGCGGAAATTCAACAACAAAATTTATCGTTTATTTCCCGTTTACCTGATACATTCGGTTTAAGCACAGAACTAAAGAAAGAGGCATGGTTGCTCAACAACTGGGAAAGGGTAGGCTCACTTAGCAATAAAAAAGACGCAGCTATTTACCAAATTCAAGCTTTTGAAAGACAAATTCAAAACCTTCCTTACCGGTTTCTTGTTGTCCACTCAAACAATTTAGATCAACGAAAAGAGAAAACCCTAAATCGGGCGATCGAAAAGGAAGAAATACAATTAAAAAAAGAGATAGAAAAACTGAGTAAAGTTATCTTTCATTGTAAAGAGGACGCACTAGAAGCAATTCAATCTTTTAAGAAAAAACAAAAGGCTTCATATTTCTGTTATAAACTAAACGTCCAGATGAGTGATCAACCTATCAAACGAAAAAAGAGAGGAAGACCTAAAAAGGACGAACAGACAAAACAAGAACAAATCTATCAAATACAACTGGAATCGTTTGAAAAAGATCATGATTTTATCGAAAATAAGAAAAAAATGCTCAGCACTTTTGTTTTAATCACAAATAAATTAGATGAGGAGACACTATCCAATCAAGAAGTTTTGAGGGTTTATAAAGGACAGTCGGCCGCTGAGACCCGTTTCCGATTAATCAAAGATTCACAAATGATTGATGCCATTTACTTAAAAACCCCGGAAAGGGTTGAGGCCTTAGGTATTGTGTATGTGATGGCTTTATTAATCTATGGAATTTTAGAATATCGAGTTAGAAAAGAACTGAAAGAAAAGAACCTATCTCTAATCTTGAAAGGAAAAAGGAAACTCTATCAACCCACAGGCCAAGCATTGTTAGAGCAATTAGAAGATATTACCGTGATCCTTATAAATCAAAATCAACAAAAAATAAGGCTCTTACCCGATAATATTGATTCACAAGCCAAAAAAATCATTGAATTATGCGGGTATGATGTATCAATATACGTGTCAAAAAATGTCGAAAACAAAGGAGAATAACACGCAATAGGAGGAATTCATGAAAAGAATGTCGAATTGAAAAGAATTTTATCGAAAATTCCTCAAAAATAAGAAGATATCATCCCACCAAGCCATTTAAATATAGTTCATTCAAAAATTAGAATGAACTATATTTAAGACGTGCGAAATGTGGG
>NZ_ALAS01000246.1 GCF_000290615.1 Heyndrickxia coagulans DSM 1 = ATCC 7050 | reverse complement strand
GAGCTTTTTGCGATGTTAACAATTTTTCTTTCAATGCAAATAGAACACCACCAGAAATATAATATTGTCAGATAAATATATGCCCATTTTCACTATAAAGTCAATTTTGCACGCTTAAAAAATGTACTGTTATCAGATAATTGTTGAAAAAATATAGAAATGTATCTAAAAAAAGGCGCACGAATCCAATGATCCACAAGCGCTTTTTTTGAAATTGATTTCCTTTATGTGGATAAGTTAAGAAACGAGGCTTCTCATTTTTTCAGCCTGGTTCTCTTTGATCCGGCCTAAGGCCATGGCTAACATGACACAGAGTGCCAGTCCACAACGCAGCTTCATTTTAGCCATTCCCCGAATTGTATGA
>NZ_ALAS01000245.1 GCF_000290615.1 Heyndrickxia coagulans DSM 1 = ATCC 7050 | reverse complement strand
TGAATGGTCTTGTTATACTTACCGTGCTTTCTGAGTTTTCTTCCACAACACGGACAAAAGACCTCATCATTGAAGGTTTCAACAAATTTTATATATCTCTTGATAGAAAGGGGACATTCTAGTAAAATAGGCATTGTATTGGGAGGGTTATTTGTTCTCCGGCCGCCAAGCACAGGAGGAGCAAGTAACCTTTTCCTTTTCTAGTTTAAGAGCCGTCAGCTCTATTGACCATTATACCATGGCCAATAGAGCTGACGGCTCTTTTTTAAAATATCTCCCGCCAAAATAAATGTCAAAACCCCTTGCGATAGCGACATTAGGCATGGCTGCGAACA
>NZ_ALAS01000244.1 GCF_000290615.1 Heyndrickxia coagulans DSM 1 = ATCC 7050 | reverse complement strand
GGGTGTGTAATCTTCAAGTTTCTAAGAAGGTACGGGTATATTCGGTGTTCAAGACTGCGCTTACTCAGGTTTGGACCAGGTGTGATCCCGGCGATTCCCATTTCCCTCATGTGGCGCTGTACAGCCTTTCGGTTGATGACCAAACCTTCGGCATTCAGTAAAGCAGCAATGCGCCTGGAGCCGTAATAGGGATGTTTGGTGTAGATTTCATCAATCCGATGTTTGATAAACAATTCTTCAGGAGACGGCCCGACTGGCTTGTAGTACAGGCTTGAACGGTTCAGGCTCAA
>NZ_ALAS01000243.1 GCF_000290615.1 Heyndrickxia coagulans DSM 1 = ATCC 7050 | reverse complement strand
TCTTTGAAGGAAATGCGGATTTTCCAAAGTTCAAAAATCGTAAAGCAAAACAATCCTATACAACTAACTTAGTCAATGGAAACATCGAATTGAAAGATGGTCATATCAAGTTGCCTAAACTAAAGCTTGTAAAAATCAAACAGCATAGAGAAATTCCTGCTGATTATAAATTGAAATCCTGTACCATTTCCAGAACAAAGTCAGGAAAATACTATGTTTCCGTACTAACAGAATACGAAAAAGATATACAGCCTAAAACAATAGAAAATGTCATTGGGCTAGATTTTGCTATGGCTGAATTATACGTGAGTAGCGAGAATGAGAAAGCCAATTATCCTCGTTATTATCGTGTGATGTCAGAAAAATTAGCAAAAGCCGGGCGCATTCTGTCCAAACGCAAGAAAGGTTCTGCACGTTGGAACAAGCAACGACTAGTAGTGGCTAAATTACATGAGAAAGTGGCGAACCAACGCATGAATTTTCTTCATCATAAGTCAAAAGAATTAGCTTCTAACTTTGATGCTGTCGTGATTGAGGACTTGAACATGAAAGGGATGTCTCAAGCCCTTCACTTTGGGAAAAGCGTTCATGATAACGGCTGGGGAATGTTCACTACTTTCTTAGCGTGATGCTAGTATAGTTTCATGGACACCCTTTAGTGAAATATAATATTAACGAAGGGATGTGTCCTGATATGGGTAACACAAGCGAAAAA
>NZ_ALAS01000242.1 GCF_000290615.1 Heyndrickxia coagulans DSM 1 = ATCC 7050 | reverse complement strand
TTTCCCCCTCTTTTTAGGGGGAAAATTTTTTTATCCTTTTTTCAAACCCTTGGGCTACAAGGAGTCTGTAACATCGCAATTACCTCATAAAGATAACTACGGAAATAATAAGAATGCCGACAATGTACATGGACCATTTAAAGTGTTGGCCTTCAATTAATCCATAGGTTAAAAATAAACACGATAAAGAAACCAAGAGAACCCCCCATCAAGTCAAGCTGTTGTTTTGCTGAATTTCGGATTTCCGGGACAAATAGATAAGTGAATATAAAAATCAATACTCCAATTGGAACATTTATATAAAAAATCCAGCGCCAGCCTAACACACTGACTATGAATCCGCCTAAACTCGGACCTGCAACAGCAGCAACTCCACCTACCATTCCCCATATTCCAAGGGCCGTTCCACGACGCTCGGAAGGAAATAATCGTATAATAAATGTCATTGTCTGCGGTAAAAGCAGAGCTGCACCAAGTCCTTCTATAGCCCTAAATACAATGAGTTCCAAAGGGCTTGTGGAAAGTCCGCATAACAAACTAGAGATGGTAAAAAGGACAATTCCAATTGAAAACAATTGTCGTATACCAAATAGATCGCCAAAACGGCCGGCCGTAATTAAAAAAACGGCAAGCACCAATATGTATATATTTAGAACCCATAGCGCCTCATTAATGGATGCATGTAATGTTTCCATTAAATTCGGAATCGCAATGTTAACAATTTGTAAATCCAATTGAGTCATAAAAAAACCAAACGAAAGAATCGTCAACACTAACCAGGGATTTCCCTTCCATTTTTGAATATCAAGCATTTTTTCACCTCAAATCTATTAATTGTTCAAGAACTGCAATGGGCAGACCATCCTCTCAGCAGAGTAACAATGGCTAATACAGAACCAGTAGCATTAATTACGTTTACAACCCATCTCGGTGCAATCATCTCTGCACGATGCAGAATTTCAATTACATCCATCTTTTAAAAATTAGAATGGCTAAAGTAACAGCTGTAGCGGCAACTAAAACCATAACTGCCTTTGAACTTTATGATTTAAGAAGTTGACCTTTCAACAATAATTGCATCTGTATCCCTCCCTTCATTTTTATTACTGTATGGCCACCAATCCCCCTAGCAATCTCTATATTATATTTTCATATCCGAAAAATAAATAATATTTAATAAAATGTAAATTAAGATGCTTTAGAAATTATTGTGTAAAAAATATTTGACATTTTGTTTGTAAGGGGATACAATAATGCCAGCACAGATGTAAAAAATTTTTTACACTAATTGGTGATTATATGCAAAATAACATTAAAAAATACAGGAAAAAGAAGCAGATGTCGCAGGAAGAGTTGGCAAAAAAATGTAATGTCACACGACAAACCATAAATGCTATTGAGAATAGCAAATATGACCCTTCTCTTCGTTTAGCGGTACTCATCTCACAAATTTTAGAAGTAAGGATAGATGAATTGTTTATTTTTGATTCGATAAATAAAACTATTAAAAGGAAAGATGAAAATGAGAAAAATGGATGAAATGGAAAAGGATCATTCCGGAAAAGCAGCAAGACTAGCATTTAGCTACTATACTTTGGTTTTACTCATATGGTCCCTTGTGGATTGGTTTAAAACCAAAAGCACTGGAATAGAATTTCCAATTCTTATGATTGGTTGTGCCATTTATGCTGGAGTACAAGTATATTTGCTTCGAAAAACAAAATAAATCATTTTTTACAAATTTTAGGAAGAATAATGTACCGTTATAAATTTGTTAAGATAAAAATCAATCGGTGGAAAGGACAACCGGAAGTCGACTACAGACAAATTATAGAGGAAAATGCATCGGAAGGTTGGGGGGTGGTTCAAATATTTGCCCCTCCTATTTCCGGGTTTGGGGCAGCAGACCATTTTGAATTAATTTTTGAGAAATATATTGAAAACCCCAACTGAAAAAGTATAGTGAAATAACTGGTGGTGAAATCAAGTTAAAAGAATGCTTTCGCTATTTAATTGAGCTGACATAGAAAAAAACAGCGATCCCTTAATATTCCTAGGATCGCCGTTTTCCTGTTCCTACTCCCACTCAATCGTAGCGGGCGGTTTGCTTGTAATATCATACACGACGCGGTTGACGTGCGGGACTTCGTTCACGATGCGAGTTGAAATTTTTTCAAGTACTTCCCACGGGATGCGCGCCCAGTCGGAAGTCATGCCGTCGATGGACGTGACGGCGCGGATGCCGATCGTATAATCGTATGTGCGGGCATCACCCATAACGCCGACGCTGCGGATATTCGGCAGCACCGTAAAGTATTGCCAAATGTCGCGATCCAGACCGGCCTTTTTGATTTCTTCACGCAAAATATAGTCAGATTCGCGCACCATCTCGAGTTTTTCTTCCGTAATCTCGCCCAGCACGCGGATGCCGAGACCCGGGCCCGGGAACGGCTGGCGCCAGACAATTTCGTCCGGAATGCCGAGTTCAGTGCCGACTGCGCGCACTTCGTCTTTAAATAATGTATTCAGCGGTTCAATTAACGTAAACTGCATGTCTTCCGGCAGACCGCCGACATTGTGGTGCGACTTGATTGTCTGGGCAGTCGTTGTCCCGCTTTCGATGACATCGGTATACAACGTTCCCTGGGCAAGAAAATCAATCCCTTCGAGTTTTGCCGCTTCATCATCAAAGACATAAATAAATTCATTTCCGATGATTTTCCGCTTTTGTTCCGGGTCAGAAACACCTTTCAATTTTTTCAGGAACCGTTCTTTCGCGTCGACTTTAATGACGTTCATATTAAAGCCTTCTGAGAAAGTTTTCATCACACTCTCTGCTTCGCCTTTACGCAAAAGACCGTGGTCCACAAAAATACACGTGAGCTGGTCGCCGATCGCTTTATGGATCAATACCGCGACAACGGAAGAGTCAACCCCGCCGCTTAAGGCGCACAGCACTTTCTTGTTCCCTACCGTTTGCCGGATTTTTTCAATTTCCATCTCGATGTAGTTTTCCATTGACCAAGTTCCGCTGCAGCCGCAAATTTTAAAAGCAAAATTGCGCAAAAGTTCATTGCCGTACACAGAGTGGCGTACTTCAGGATGGAACTGGACGGCATATAGCTGCTTATCCACATTGCTCATTGCCGAAATCGGGCAGGCGGGGCTGCTGGCATCAACCGTAAATCCTTCCGGCACTTCTGTCACCAGATCCCCGTGGCTCATCCAGACAACTTGATCATCTGGAAGCCCGTCAAACAGCCGGCTGGCGGTTTTAACATGAATCGTTGCTTTCCCATATTCACGCTGGTTTGCCGGTTCCACTTTGCCACTGAAGGCTTTTGTTATGAGCTGCATGCCGTAGCAGATGCCCAAAATCGGCACGCCAAGGTTGAAAATTTCTTCGTCAACATGGAAGGCATTTTCATCATAGACGCTGTTCGGGCCACCGGAGAAAATAATGCCTTTCGGGTTCATTGCCTTGATTTCTTCAGCTGTCAAAGTGTGCGGGTGCAGCTCGCTGAACACGCCAAACTCACGGATTCGGCGCGTAATCAGCTGGTTATACTGGCTGCCAAAATCCAAAACCACAATTTTTTCTATATCTTTCACATCGAATGCTTTTGCCATTGAATTTCCCCCATGTACTTTTATCCAAAAAACGGAACCTGATCTTTCAAGCAGGATTCCGGCCTGATTTTTTTAAATAGGTGAGACTCCTCAGCTGGGTCCCTGTGCTCCCTTCCCGGCGGAATTTTCCCGCTTCCTTCATCTGGAAGCCC
Source organism: Heyndrickxia coagulans DSM 1 = ATCC 7050 (assembly GCF_000290615.1). Classification (GTDB taxonomy): domain Bacteria; phylum Bacillota; class Bacilli; order Bacillales; family Bacillaceae_C; genus Weizmannia; species Weizmannia coagulans. Next base: position 11,233 of record NZ_ALAS01000242.1, on the reverse strand, counting down.
TCTATATTCACTTTTCACAGAAATTTTGCTTCCTTCGCCTGGAAGCCGGCTGCTTTCACTCGCGGCCAAAAATTTTGCCGGGTTCCTGCACTTGGAACCGCTTTGGGAGGCCGGCTTTATCATGATTTCCAAAAATCATCAAAAATCGTAATCGGCATATGGCGTTTGTGCTGCCCTTTTACATACCAGGACTCGATGGTGGCTTTTGCTTTCGGGGAAACTTCTTTGCCTTCCAGGTAATCATCAATGTCATCATAGGTTACCCCTAATGCCACTTCATCGGCAAGCTGCGGGCGGTCGTCTTCGAGATCAGCTGTCGGCGTTTTTAAATAGAGCCGTTCCGGACAGCCGAGTTCTTTTAACAGCATTTTCCCCTGGCGCTTATTCAGCCTGAAAATCGGCACAAGATCTGAACCGCCGTCACCGTATTTCGTGAAAAATCCGGTTACATTTTCCGCAGAATGGTCCGTCCCAAGCACAACGCAATTTTCCATCGCAGCAATGCTGTACTGGACTTTCATTCTTTCACGCGCTTTTTCATTTCCTTTTGCATAGTCGGAAAGGACGATGCCCGCTTTTGCCAGGGAAGCTTCACTTGCATCGACAGCCGGTTTAATATTAACGGTAATGTCCTTGTCCGGCTGAATAAACTGGACGGCCAATTCAACATCGTCCGCATCTTTCTGTTCGCCGTATGGCAGCCGTACCGCAATAAATTTATATTCCTGGTTGCCGGTTTCTTCTTTCATTTCATTGATGGCGATCTGCGCGAGCTTCCCTGTCAAAGTGGAATCCTGGCCGCCCGATAAACCAAGCACGAATCCTTTCAGGAACGGGTATTTTTTTAAATAGCTTTTCAAAAAATCAACACTTTTACGGATTTCTTCTTTCGGGTCAATGACCGGTTTTACTTTCATTTCTTCCACAATTCTTTTTTGCATTGCGTCCATTTTTTATCCTCCTTATCCGCATCTACTGTCTTATTGCTACGAAACAGATGGAAAAAACCGCCATCATCATTTAATCTTCTTCAAACCGCATCACTTTTTGCCGCACTTTTTCTATATTGCGCATTTTGTTGTCCCAGCATTTCTGGCTCAAATCGACCGGGTATTCTTCTGGATTTAGAATGCGTTTATATTCGTCCCACAACAGGTCCAAATTATCTCTCGCATATTGTTTGATCGCATCCAGCGGCGGAAGTTCATATACGAGCCGCCCCTTGTCAAAGATGGTTTCATGAATATGGATGGCTTCAAAGTTTGTGACATATTTGCTGATAAAGGTATGGACAGGATGAAACATCTTCAGCCGCTTTTCCGCTGCCGGATTTTCGTCCTGCATGGCAATATAGTCGCCCTCCAGCTTGTTTGTCCGTTTGTTTAAAATGCGGAATACTTTTTTCAGCCCCGGTGTTGTCACTTTTTCGGCATTGCTTGAAATTTTAATCGTATCCTGCATTTCCCCGTTCCCGTCTTCGATGGATACCATTTTATATACCGCACCGAGCGCCGGCTGGTCAAATGCGGTAATCAGTTTCGTCCCGACGCCCCATGCATCAATCTTCGCGCCCTGGGCTTTTAAATGGAAAATCGTATATTCATCCAAATCACTGGATGCAAAAATCTTCGCATCCGTAAACCCCGCTTCGTCGAGCATTTCCCGCGCCTTTTTCGATAAAAAAGCCATGTCGCCGCTGTCCAGGCGGATACCGAGAAAATTGATTTTATCGCCAAATTCTTTTGCCACTTTGATGGCGTTCGGTACGCCCGAACCCAGTGTATCATATGTATCGACAAGAAAAATGCAGTTCTTATACGTTTCCGCGTATTTTTTAAAAGCGGTGTAGTCATCCCGGTATGCCTGCACCATCGCATGGGCGTGCGTGCCGCTCGTCGGCATGCCGAACACTTTCCCGGCCCGGACATTACTTGTTCCGTCAAATCCGCCAATGTAAGCCGCCCGCGTTCCCCACACGGAAGCATCCAATTCATGGGCGCGCCTTGAACCGAATTCGAACAAGGCAGCATCATCGCCGGCCACCGACCGGATTCTCGCAGCCTTTGTCGCAATCAGCGTCTGGTAATTGATGATATTTAAAATGGCGGTTTCGATGATTTGCGCTTCAGCCAGAGACGTTTCTACCTGGATCAGCGGTTCGTTGCCAAAAACGAGCTCCCCTTCGCGGACGGAGCGCAATGTTCCGGTGAAGCGCATTTCCGACAAGTACCGCAAAAAATCCTCGCTGTAATGGCCGGTGCTGCGCAAATAGGCGATATCTTCTTCAGTGAAGTGAAAGTGGTTCAAATAATCCACAATTCGCTCAAGCCCCGCAAAGATGGCGTAGCCGTTCCCGAACGGTATTTTTCTGAAAAATGCTTCGAACACCGCCTTCCGGTTGTGGATGCCGTCTTTCCAATAGGCCTGCGCCATATTGATTTGGTATAAATCTGTGTGAAGCGCTAAACTGTCATCTTTATAACGCATGCTTTCGAATCACTCCTACCTAATGGGTTTACCGCACTTCCGCTCCGAGCGAACCTTTAAAATGGCTTAATGCCCATTTGTGCCCGTCCGGATTAAAACTTGCCACCGCGTTTTCGTGGACCACCAGCTTGAACCCTTTATTGTAAGCATCCACTGCCGTATGCAGGACGCAAATGTCAGTGCACACCCCGCATAAATGGATTTCTTCTATCCCCCGCTCCCGCAGCCTGAGCTCCAGATCCGTCCCGCAAAAAGCGCTGTAACGGGTTTTATCGATGACATGCACATTTTTCTTTCCTTTCCACGCTGTAAAAAGCGGCTGCAGTTTCCCGTACAGCTCGCGACCGGGCGTGCCATTGAGATTATGGGGAGGGAACAATTTCGTTTCCGGATGATAAGGATCGTCTTGCTCATGGCAGTCGATCGCGAAGGCTACATAATCGCCGTTTTCAAGAAATGACTTCGTAAGCGCCACAATGTTTTCTTCAATCTGCTGCCCCGGTTTGCCGCATGTCAACCGGCCGCCGTCAGCTACAAAGTCATTTGTATAATCAATATTGATTAACGCTTTTCGGGCACCCATTGCATCGCATCCTCCGTTCATTTTAAATTATCCTTATTGTACACGAAAGATGGCTTCCGGCAAAATGTTTCATGCCGGAAGTTTATGGACAACCATTACACAGGCTGGACGATGCCGATGCCGGGCTGGTCAGAGAGCAGGACATCCTCGCCGTCATAGGTTAAATGATCCGGTTCTTCGGACAACCAAAGCGGCGCGTCCAGATCCATATAGGCCACATTCGGATGGGCGGCCGCAAAGTGGGCAGCTGCCGCCACAGAAAGAGAAGGCTCCATCATGCTGCCGACCATGCATTTCACGCCGTTTGCTTCTGCAATGTCCGCGATTTTCCACGCTTCAGAAATCCCGCCGCATTTCATCAGTTTAATATTAATCAGGTCGGCAAATCGGCCCGCGATCAATTTCAGCGCGTCTTTTGCCGAAAACAGGCTTTCATCTGCCATGACCGGCAGCTTTGTTCTTTCCGTTACAAACTTTAACCCTTCCCAGTCATCGGCACGTACCGGCTGTTCGACAAACTCAATTCCGAAATCCCTTTTTTCCAACTCTTGTAAAATTTGCACCGCTTGCTTCGGTTCCCACGCCTGATTGGCATCAAGGCGCAGTTTGACATCAGGCGGAACAGCACGCCGGACCGCTTCAATCCGTTCGAGATCGATTTCCGGATATGTGCCGACCTTGATTTTCAACAGATGAAACCCGGCTTCCACGCTTTTTTCCGCATCCCACGCCATTTTTTCGGGCGTATCCACCCCGATTGTCATGGAAGTCCGGAGATTTTTCTGCCCGCCAAGATAGGCATACAGCGGAATGTTCAACCATTTGCTGTATGCATCGTAAAGTGCAATGTCGGCAGCAGCTTTTGCGCTTGTGTTGCCCGTACAGCACCGCTGCACTTTTTTCAGGGCGCCCTGGAAATCACGCAAGTCATGCCCGGACAGTGCCTCTTTGACAGGCCCTGCCGCAACAGACATGATGCTTTCGGTTGAATCGCCTGTAATGACAACGGTTGGCGCAGCTGCCCCTGTGCCCTTTATGCCATTGTCCAGTGTGATTTCCACTTCAATGCTGTCAATTTCATTGGCTTGCCGCAATGCTGTTTTAAACGGAACGAGCAGCGGAATGTTCCGGTAATGCACTTGCACATCTTTTATGATCATGGCAGCTTCTTCCCTTCATCCTGGCATCGAATGCCATTTTATGCTGGTTTTATTATATCATTAATAACGGGCCGATGATTTAAACCCCGCATCATTTTTGCCTGTATTTTTTATGTGAACTTTTCCCTGGTTGCCCGCGTCTATTTAAACGTGTTTATGGAGAGAAGGAACAATACATCCAAAAATAGAAACGGGATGGTGTCAGACCGGAATGAAGATCAGTAAAGAAAGAAAGGCTTTATGGCTGGCCGTATGGATGCTGGCCGTCTATCTTGCGCCAATGTTTATACTTGGCGGCAATATGCATATCCGAGTCCACGACAACCTGGATTCGAATATCGCCTGGTACCGGGTGCTCGACCGCAGCGGGGAGCTGTTCGGCCCTCTGAATGCGACGATTCCACAAATTATGAACGGGCTGCCGCGAAATGCGTTCGGGACAGAATTCAGCGGAATCCAGTGGCTTTACGCCCTGTTCCCTTCGGTTGTGGCTTATACATTCAGCCAGACGATTACAAGGGTCTTCGCTTTTTTAGGAATGTACCTGTTGCTAAAACGGCATTTTGTTCAAGGGCAGGACGGGTACTTTATCAGGGTATGGGTTTCTCTCGCCTTTGCGATAACCCCGTTTTGGCCGTCCGGCATGTTAAGCACATTGGGGATGCCGCTTGCGCTTTGGGCTTTTTTAAATATCCGGAACCGGCAGGCCACATGGAAAGAGTGGCTGGCGCTGACCCTTTTGCCTTTTTATTCCAGCTTTGTGCTCGGGTTCTTCTTTTTTCTGGCGGCGATGGGGCTTTTGTGGATACGGGATATGTTTGTGAAACGGGAGCGCAACTGGAAGTTCTTTTTTGCAATCGGCTGGATGCTGGTGCTGTATTTAGGGATTGAATACCGGCTTGTGTATTCCCTTGTCTTTTCCCATGAGCCGACAAGCCGGAATGATTTTGTCAGCTCAAAACTCGGCTTTTGGCACACGCTCCGGCTTGCGTTAAAAAATTATGTGTTCGGGCATACACATGATATGACCGTGCACACATTTGTCATTCTGCCGTTCTCTTTTATCGCCATGTGGCTGATTTATAAAACAAAAGCATGGAGAAAGGAAAAACGGTATGTGCAGCTTTTTATTCTGAATGCCGTTTTATCGCTCTGGTATGCTTTCTGGTTCAACAAGGCATGGGAACCGTTAAAAGAAAAGATCAGCCTGCTGAATACGTTTAACTTTGCACGGTTTCATTTTTTGCGGCCGCTTATCATTTATACGATGTTTGCGGCGGGGGCATGGTTTCTTTGGAAACGCGGCAGAAAGTGGAAGGCATTCGTAAAAATTTGCCTCATAGCCCAGGTGGTTGTCCTGTTTGCGTTTAACCCTGAAATTTATTACCGTTTTGCCGGGAAACCTTCGTTCAACCAGTTTTACGCGACGGGCCAGTTTCACGCAATCGGCCGCTACATCGGAAAACCGAAAAGCGCTTACCGTGTTGCCAGCATCGGGATCTATCCGGCCATTGCCCAGTACAACGGTTTCTACACCTTAGATTCATACAATAATTATTATCCGTTGTCTTATAAAAGGAAATTCCGGAAAATCATTGCCGGGGAACTGGATAAAAGCCCACAATTAAAAACGTATTTTGACCAATGGGGAAACCGCTGTTATATTTTTGTCAGCGAACTGGGCAAGCATTATGAGTTCCGGAAAAACAGTGGCATCAAAATCCATCATCTTGACATCGACACAAAAGCATTTAAAGCGCTTGGCGGGCGGTATATTTTCTCGGCTGTCCCGATCCAAAACGCAGAAGAAGAGCATTTGCGGTTTTTAAAAACTTTCCGAAATGCCGACTCGGCGTGGACCATTTATTTATACGAAGCAAAATAAGCATCATGCTGGTAAAGGAGATGCTGTAGAATGAGTCAATATCCGAAATTAACGATTGTTGTTCCTTGTTATAATGAAGAAGCCGTATTGCATGAAACGATGAAGCAGCTTTCCGGGGTGCTCGAATCCCTGATCCAGTCCAAACTGATTGCAAAAGACAGCACGCTCTTGTTTGTCGATGACGGGAGCCGCGACAAAACCTGGCAGATCATTGAATCCGCTTCGGCCCGCCATCCGTTTGTAAAAGGCATCAAACTGTCGCGCAATGCCGGGCACCAGAATGCGCTGCTTGCAGGGCTAACGGTCGCCAGTGAGCATTCCGACTGCGTCATCTCCATTGATGCCGATTTGCAGGATGATATCCGGGCGATCCGGGCATTTATGGAAAAATACTGGCAAGGCTATGATATTGTATACGGCGTCCGCGACAGCCGGGAAACGGACACTTGGTTCAAACGGACAAGTGCGGAAGGGTTCTACTGGCTGATGGGAAAAATGGGGATTCAGCTGGTGCCGAACCATGCTGATTTCCGGCTGATGAGCAAGAGGGCATTGGAGGAACTTTTAAAATATAAAGAAGCGAATCTGTTTTTGCGCGGGATTATCCCTTTGCTCGGGTTTCCTTCCGCAAAAGTGTATTACGACCGGAAAGAGCGGATGGCCGGGGAATCAAAATATCCGTTAAAGAAAATGCTCGCTTTTGCCCTGGATGGCATTACGTCTTTCAGCATAACCCCGGTCCGTTTTGTGACGGCCCTCGGGTTTATCACGTTTATTTTAAGTGCTTTTGTCGGCCTTTATGCCCTTATAGAGGAACTTGCCGGCCATACCGTCTCCGGCTGGGCTTCCCTGATCATCTCGATCTGGCTCCTTGGCGGCCTGGAGTTGATGGCGGTAGGGCTGATCGGGGAATACATCGGCAAAATTTTTAAAGAAGTCAAAAGGCGCCCGCGCTATACTATTGAAACGAATTTATATAAAGACGGGAAATCTTCTTTCGCCTTAAGCCAAAACAGTGATACAATGAAAACTTGAAAACACAACTTACGAAAGGTTTGCTGGACCCATGCTCAAACAATATGCCGCTTTTCTTAAGTTTTGCATTGTCGGCGCCGGAAATACGCTTGTTGATTTTCTCGTATTTTTTCTGCTCACATCATTCCATGTGCCTTATCTTGTTGCACAGGCCTGCTCTTATACAGCCGGCATGGCAAACAGTTATTTGCTGAACCGGTTCTGGACGTTTCAAGTAAGAAAAAAAGCAACATGGGGCGAGGCTTCACGGTTTATTGCCGTCAATTTAATCGTCTATGCGCTGACTTCCCTTCTGCTTTTCCTCTTTCACCAGCAGTGGGGCTGGCCGCTTTTATATGCGAAGATCATCGCCACACTGGCAGGGATGGCCGTCAATTTTCTTGGCACAAGGCTCTGGGTATTCCGTGAACACGCGGAATAACCGGGCCGGCATGCCTAAGCCTTCGTTTTCCTGTAAACCCGCCCAGACCCTTCATTCCGCGGCCGCCACGCTCACGTTTGCCGCTTGCCTCTCCCCCCCATCATCACGGCTTACGGGTATGCCTCCATTTCGCAATCACTTTACTCACGGTTTATACACTCCCTTCATTCCGCGATCACCACGCTTACATCTTATGCCGCTTTCTTTTCGGCTCTTGATAGGCCAACATCCTATCCGCATGCAAACATTCGCAAAAAGGGTATAAAAAAAGAGGCGCCCGGTCACTTCACGGGAGCCTCTTTGAAAACAGATGGTCTAAAACATGAACCGAAACATGGACATGGTACAAGGATTGAACGTCTGTAAAGGTTGTTATACCAGCATTTTCAGGCGCTTATTACATCATGCCGCCCATACCGCCCATGTCAGGTGCGCCGCCTGCAGGTGCCGGCGGTTCAGGTTTGTCGGCAACAACCGCTTCTGTTGTAAGCAGCATTGCAGCAACAGATGCAGCATTTTGAAGAGCGGAACGGGTTACTTTCGTCGGGTCCACGATACCCGCTTCAATCATGTTGACCCATTCGCCATTGGCTGCATTGTAACCAATGCCGACTTTTTCTTTTTTCAGGCGTTCCACAATAACCGAACCTTCAAGGCCGGCATTTTCCGCGATTTGGCGTACAGGTTCTTCCAAAGCGCGTGCAACGATATTGATGCCTGTTTTAACGTCGCCTTCTGCCTCAATGGAAGCGACTTTCTTGATGACATTGATAAGCGCCGTGCCACCGCCTGCTACAATGCCTTCCTCAACAGCAGCACGCGTAGAGTTCAAAGCATCTTCAATACGCAGTTTGCGTTCTTTCAATTCGGTTTCTGTCGCAGCACCGACTTTGATGACTGCTACGCCGCCAGCCAGTTTTGCAAGGCGTTCTTGTAATTTTTCGCGGTCAAATTCGGAAGTTGTTTCTTCCAATTGCATGCGGATTTGGTTTACACGTGCAGAAATTGCAGCAGAGTCGCCTGCCCCTTCCACGATTGTCGTTGTTTCTTTTGTAACAACCACTTTTCCGGCACGGCCGAGCTGGTCAATTGTTGCAGATTTCAAATCAAGACCGAGTTCTTCTGTAATCACTTCGCCGCCTGTCAGGGTTGCAATATCTTCGAGCATCGCTTTGCGGCGGTCACCGAAGCCAGGCGCTTTCACCGCAACTGCATTGAATGTGCCACGCAGTTTGTTGACAACGAGTGTTGCAAGAGCTTCCCCTTCAACATCTTCCGCAATCAGCAACAGCGGTTTGCCTTGTTGGACAACTTGTTCGAGAACAGGGAGGATTTCCTGGATATTGGAAATCTTCTTGTCTGTAATTAAGATATAAGGGTTATCCAGAACAGCTTCCATTTTGTCGGAATCCGTTACCATGTAAGGCGATGCATAGCCACGGTCAAACTGCATCCCTTCCACAACGTCCAATTCCGTTGAGAAGCCTTTTGATTCTTCAATGGTAATGACGCCGTCGTTGCCCACGCGTTCCATTGCTTCAGCGATCAATTCGCCAACTTCTTCGTCAGCAGAGGAAATTGCAGCAACTTGGGCGATGGAAGCTTTGCCTTCGATTGGTTTCGAAATGGCTTTTAATTCTTCAACAGCAGCCGCAACCGCTTTTTCAATCCCTTTGCGGATGCCAACCGGGTTTGCGCCTGCTGTTACGTTTTTCAGGCCTTCACGGATCATTGCCTGGGCCAGAACGGTCGCAGTGGTTGTACCGTCACCAGCTACATCGTTCGTTTTGCTGGCCACTTCGGAGACAAGTTTGGCGCCCATGTTTTCAAACGCGTCTTCGAGTTCAATTTCTTTTGCGATCGTGACACCGTCATTTGTAATCAGCGGAGAACCGAATTTCTTTTCCAGAACGACGTTGCGTCCTTTCGGGCCCAATGTCACTTTTACAGCATTTGCCAGTTTATCCACACCACGAAGCATACCGCGGCGGGCTTCTTCGCCGAATTTAATTTCTTTTGCCATTTATAAAACCTCCTCATGTCATATCGTTATTTCTATGTTTCAACAAGCCAGGCTTATTCCACAACCGCCAGAATATCGCTTTCACGAAGGATTAAGTATTCTTTTCCGTCATATTTCACTTCAGTGCCGGCATATTTCGAGAAGATGATACGGTCGCCTGCTGCTACATCGATGGCAACACGTTCACCGTTATCAAGGGTACGCCCGGAACCGACAGCCACTACTTTGCCTTCCTGCGGCTTTTCTTTTGCCGTGTCAGGCAGGACAATACCGCTTGCTGTTTTTTCTTCCGATTCAACTAATTCAATGACAACGCGATCACCCAGTGGTTTTAACACGTGAAACAACCTCCTTAATTCGTATTATGTAAAATTTTGGTCAATATTAGCACTCACATAAGTTGAGTGCTAACACATTTATTATAATAAATAATTCCTTGCTTTTTTGCAAGTCTTCTCATCCAACTTTTTTTATTTTTTTCGGGTCCTGCACTCTTTAAAGAGCCCTGTCAAAGGATGCCGGTTGCGCGCCTCCGTTTCAGCCGCTTGCCCCTTTCGCTTGCCCCTTTATAAGTATGCCCGATCACCATCCGGATATGCAACTGAAAAGACTGGCCCGGCGCACGGCATTTGAACCCCGCCCGGTTCAATAGTACAATGAACATATTGGACGAATTTGCGATCCTTTAAACTTTGAACTGGCAAGAAAGGAAAAGAGCGCGTGAAAAAAGAGTATGTGTATATTCTCGTGACGTACATCCTTATGCTGCTGTCCGGCGCCATCGGGTATCCGTTGCTCTACTATGCCGGGGTGAACGTTTTCCACGAACCGGCAGACAGCATGCGGACATTGACGCCCCCGCTTTGGACCGTCATCAGCTTTATCATCGGGCTGATCATCGTCCTGTATCTTTTAAGAAAAGCCGCAAAGAAAGAAACAGACCGGGCCGAACCGCTTCCGGCCGCGCCATCCGCCATATGGGCAATAAGCGGCGTCTTTCTTTGTTTCTTTGCCCAGACTGCAGCCGCTATCATTGAATCATTGTTCGGTGCCCCGGCTGCCTCCAACAATACGCAGCAAATCATGGCGCTGATTGAAAGATTTCCGCTTGTCATCCTCATCAGCTCGATCGCCGGGCCGATTCTCGAGGAAATCGTCTTTCGGAAAATCATTTTCGGCACGCTGCGCAGGCGATTTTCTTTTCTTTTGTCCGGTATTGTCAGCTCGGTTATTTTTGGGCTCGCGCATACCGAACCGAGCCACTTGTTTTTATATTCCCTTTTAGGGCTGACGCTCGCTTATTTATATGAGAAAACAAACCGGATCACCGTTTCCATGTTTGCGCATGTTTCCATGAACACAATTGTGGTCGTGAGGCTGCTTTTGCACCCGTCCGTTCTGCAGACATCCGTACATGAAATTTACAGCTCAATTGGAGGACTTCTATGATGAGACCACTTTTTTCAGGAATTGTAAACTGCCTGCTCGGGGCCTTGTTCACTTATTTTGCCATTCAGCAGGTACAAGTGGGCGGCTGGGGCTTTTTTTCTTATGAGGTAATTGCGATGTTACAGACTCCTTGTAGCCCAAGGGTTTGAAAAAAGGATAAAAAAATTTTCCCCCTAAAAAGAGGGGGAAA
>NZ_ALAS01000241.1 GCF_000290615.1 Heyndrickxia coagulans DSM 1 = ATCC 7050 | reverse complement strand
TGGGCGAAAGTAAAAGCCGGCAGCAAAACGGGCTATGTTCATGCATCTTTTTTGGCGAATTCAAATCCTGATAGCAGTGCAGATACTTCTACTCCAGCCAAAACAACGACGAAGTATGTCAATGTGGATAAGGGTTCACATCTAATCTTACGTTCAAAAGCCTCCGAAACGTCCAGCATTTTGGACAGCTTGCCAAGAGGCGAAAAGGTGACGGTGTACTCTATTTCCGGGGACTGGGCGAAAGTAAAAGCCGGCAGCAAAACGGGCTATGTTCATGCATCTTTTTTG
>NZ_ALAS01000240.1 GCF_000290615.1 Heyndrickxia coagulans DSM 1 = ATCC 7050 | reverse complement strand
CAGAATACATGGAAAAGAAGCAGTTCAAACACTCCTTCAGTAAAAAAGGTTGCCCATACGATAACGCCTGCATTGAGTCTTTCCATGCAACTCTGAAAAAGGAAGAGATCTACAGAGTCAACTATTTGAACTTTCAAGCTGCCAGAAGAGCCGTATTCGAATTTATAGAAGGCTGGTACAATCGGAAACGGATTCATAGCTGCTTGGGCTATATGACGCCACAAGAAACAGAAGACAGTATCA
>NZ_ALAS01000239.1 GCF_000290615.1 Heyndrickxia coagulans DSM 1 = ATCC 7050 | reverse complement strand
TTTGAAATTTTTACACAACACTATTTTATATTTTGATAATCGGAATTTGGCTTGTATCTGACCAAATTTGATTCGTTCAGCAAGCCCTAACTACGATAAGGCAGGCTGCACAAGGATAAAGGCATTGGTTTTTTCAACGTTTACATCACAGCCCGAAAAAATGGTTTCTCTTTGCCAAAAATTGTAGTAATCAATGATAAAAGGGAGTTGTTGGCATTGTCTAATTTATCAAGACGGCAGAAAGATATCTTAATCCTTTTATCCAAATCAAAAGAACCCGTTACTGCAGGCTGGATGGCAAAAGAACTGGGCGTCAGTGACCGGACGATACGGAATGAAATGAAGCTCATGCAAAATAATATGGACTCAAACGGGTTTCAAATTGAATCGACCAGAGGTTTAGGATATAGCATAAAAGTATTAGATGCCGGGCTTTTCTCAAAAGTCCTCCATGAGATTTCTGCGGAGGAACCCCAATTAGCGGGGGATTTTGCTGATAAAGACACAAGAGTGCTCTATATTTTGCGCCGGTTATTGTTAGAAACAGATTTTGTTAAAATTGAAAGTTTTATAGACGAGATGTATGTCTCTTTGTCGACATTACAAAATGACTTGAAGGACGTAAAGAAAATTTTAAATCAATATCACTTAAAGCTAATCAACCGTCCCCATTACGGGTCGAAAGTGGAAGGGGACGAATATATGAAACGATTATGTTTGTCAAATTTATTACTGGAGCGGAACCAGGAGGCATTTCTGAAGGAAGAATGTTTACAGCTTATTGATCCGGAACTATTTAAAAAGATTAAAGAAATAATCGTCCAAAAGGTCAATAAATATAAGATTGAAATCTCTGATATATCTTTGGAAAATTTAGCGACACATATTTCCATTGCCTGCCGGAGAATCCGGGAAGGTTTTGTCATTGAAGAGCTGGCTGATGTTTTGGTCGATGATTATCCATTTGAGAAAATTGTGGCGAATGAAATTATAAAAGAAGTTGAAGCTTTCACTTTGTTAGCCTTTCCTAAGACAGAAATCGATTATATTATTGTTCATTTATTAGGAACCAAACTTTTACACAAAAAGGAGCTGGCCGAATTTAGTAAATTTGATGAAGCCGGAACGATTATTAATTGTATGTTATATCGTTTAAAGTCTGAATTGAATTGGGACTTCCGCCAAGACCGCGAGTTTATTCAGTCGTTAACGCTGCATATTCGTCCTGCAATGAACCGGTTACGGTATAAGATGAATATCCGGAATCCGTTATTAAACGATATAAAGAAAAAATACCCAGCTGCTTTTGAAGGCGCTATCATTGCCGGCAAATGTATAGAAGAATATTTAGGAATGGAAGTGGTGGAGGGTGAAATTGCTTATATTGCGCTGCATATTGGAGTTGCCCTTGAACGAATGAAATTAAACAAGAAAAAAATAAAAAAGGTACTTATCGTTTGTGCATCCGGCGTAGGGAGTGCAAAATTGCTGTCCTACCGGTTAAAAAATTTGTATGGGCAAGAAATTGAAATTGCCGATACCATTAATTACTACAATTTGTCATCCTATGATTTATCTTTTATTGATCTGATCATTAGTACGATTCCTATAAAGGAAAATTTGGGCGTCCCGGTCCAAGTTGTGAATACTTTTTTGGAAGATAAGGACATTCATGCGATAAAATGTTTTTTATCCAAGACACAAAATGTAGCAGAAAAGTATTTACATCCTTCAAGAATTTTTCTCCAGCTGGAATTGCGGGATAAGGAAAGCGTGATTCGATTTTTATGTGATGAACTATATAAGCAAAAGCTTGTACCAAGGGATTATGTAAACCTTGTTTTAGAAAGGGAGTCGATTACGCCAACCTGTTTTGGGAATCTCGTAGCCATTCCCCATCCAATGGTGCCCGTAACGAAGGAGACGTTTTGGACAGTATGCACGTTAAAAAGCCCTATTCACTGGCATGACCAGCAAAAGGTCCAATTTGTTTGCCTGTTAAATATTAAAGAAGGCACGCAAACGGATTTAGATGGTATGTATGAAAAACTCATTTCCATTATTGAAAACAGGTACGTTGTGCAAAAAATCATCAAAAGCAAAACGGCTGATGAGTTAATGGCATGTATAAAATAATGAGCTCAGTGCCGCCGCCATTTACAAAGGAATATTTTCCAATCCATTGCCTCAAAGGATACTTTACCCGCCATCCATGTCATCAAGCACAAAACTTGTCCGGTTTTGTGCTTGGTATTTCTGGAGATAACTTTACATAAAAGCGAAAAAAATTTGTGAATATTTTTTACAACTTCCTTGTCCTGTGCGGTTTCCTAAAGGATAATATTTGTAACCTGCAGTAGAAGGAGTAAAGACACGTGAAAACTTAACAATGAGGAGTGAGCAAATGAAAACGGTCCAACTGAACAGCCGGATAGCTTTCGGCCAACGTCTACCGCTTGTATTGATTGCCGGCCCGTGCGTAATTGAAAGTGAAACGATGGCCATGGAAACAGCCGCAACCCTTCAAACCATTGCCGGAAAACTCGGCATTCCTTTCGTTTTTAAAGCTTCTTTCGATAAAGCCAACCGATCATCCATTTTTTCCAAACGGGGCCCGGGACTGGAAAAAGGGCTCGAAATACTTGACCGGATTAAAAATGTATTTGGCGCACCGGTCACGTCCGATATTCATGAGCCGCACCAGGCAAAAGCAGCCGGGGAAGTGCTCGACATACTGCAAATCCCCGCTTTCCTTTGCCGCCAGACCGATTTGCTGCTTGCCGCCGCCGCGACGGGCAAAATCGTGAATGTCAAAAAAGGGCAGTTTTTGGCGCCTTGGGATATGAAAAACGTCATTCAAAAATTGGAAGAATCCGGCACCGAAAAAATTCTCCTTACAGAACGTGGTTCGACATTCGGCTACAATAACCTGGTGGTGGATATGCGTGCACTTCCGGAAATGCGCAGATTAGGGTATCCGGTCGTGTTTGACGCTACCCATAGTGTCCAAATTCCGGGCGGAAACGGCACTTCAACAGGCGGAAAGCGTGCGTTTGTCCCGTATCTGGCAAGGGCAGCGGCGGCATGCGGGATCGATGCGTTGTTTCTGGAAGCCCATCCTGATCCGGACCAGGCCTGGTCGGATGGCCCGAATATGGTGAAACTGGATGATATTGAAGAAATGTTAAAGCCAATAATTGAAATTGATCGCATGATAAAAGAACAAACGGCAGCAAACATCCATTAACGGAGGTGAATAGGATGTTAAAAGATTTCAAACGAAGCATCAATTATGTCGAAAGCGTCCGTGAAGTACTGGAAAAAGAAGCCAATGAGATCTTAAAGCTGAAAGACCGGATCAATTTTCGTATAAATGAAGGCATTGAAATGATATTGTCGTGCGAAGGCAGAGTCATTTTTACAGGAATGGGGAAATCGGGCATCATTGGCCGGAAACTTGCTTCCACATTTGCAAGCACCGGTACCCCGGCATTTTTCCTTCACCCGGGAGAAGCACTGCACGGCGATCTTGGAAAAATAACAAAAGAAGACATCCTCATTGCCATTTCCAACAGCGGGGAAACGTCGGAAATATTAAATATGATCCCCTCCATCAAAAGGATCGGCGCAAAAATGATTGCCATTTCCGGTTCACGCAAGTCGACACTGGCGCGGCGTTCGAATCTGGTGATGGATATCGGGGAAGTTGAGGAAGCGTGCCCGCTCGGCCTTGCGCCGACTTCTACAACCACCGTCACGCTTGCGCTCGGGGATGCGATCGCGGTAGCCCTTTTAAAGGCAAGGGACTTTAAACCGGAAAATTTTGCGCTCTTCCATCCCGGCGGCTCGCTTGGCCGGCGTTTGCTTCTCACGGTTGGCCATGTGGCTAAACGGAAAAGCATGAACCCGGTTGCCGGAATGGACACCGGCATAAAGGAAGCATTATTTATGATGACGGAAGCGGGGGCGGGGGCTGTTTCAGTTATTGATGATCGGGGACGGCTGGCCGGCATTTTAACGGACGGCGATATCCGGCGTGAGCTTTTAAACGGCCATGAAGTACTGGACAAAAAAGTAGCAGATTTGTATACAAAATATCCGGTTTGCGTCAGTGAGCATCAGCTGGCAGCGGAAGCATTGCGGATAATGGAAGACCATGCTTTCAAGGTGTTGCCGGTTGTTGCCGCCCAGAAACCGGTTGCCATGCTCCATATTCAGGATTTGGTCCAAACTATATAGACAAATGATAAAAATTAAATTGGAAATTTTTTAAAAAAGCTTGACGAATCCGAAAAAAGGGGATAAATTGAACATAAGCATTTTTTAAGTCCGTTGTGTAATGGCTTTTGCGGTGTTTATGGCAAATTTCATACTCGTATTTTCTTATCAAGAGAGGTTGAGGGAATGGCCCGATGAAGCCTCAGCAACCTTCAATGCTTTTACGCGTTGAAAAGGTGCTAAGTCCTGCAAGTTATGGGATCCATAACTTGAAAGATAAGAAGATGGTTCATGCACGAAAGGAATGGCCTTCTTCTTATTGGAGAAGGTTTTTAACTTTATTTGAGGGAGTGTCCATCATGTATCGTACAGAAACAAAACTTGCACAGATCGGAAACCGCAGTGACCGCGTGACAGGTGCGGTGAACCCGCCTGTTTATTTTTCTACCGCTTACCAACACGAAGGCATTGGGCAGTCGACCGGTTTTGATTATTCCCGTACCGGCAACCCGACACGCCAGTTGCTGGAAGAAGCGATTGCGGATCTGGAGGGCGGGGACCGCGGGTTTGCGTGCAGTTCCGGCATGGCTGCGATTTTCACTGTTTTATCTTTGTTCCAGGCCGGCGATGAGTGGATTGTGAGTGATGATTTATACGGCGGCACCTACCGCCTGCTGGAGCAGGGGTATAAAAAATGGGGGCTTTGTTGTAAGTACGTGAATACTTGCAACCCGGAAAATATTGAAAAAGAAATCACCCCGAAAACGAAAGCCATTTTTCTCGAAACACCGACAAACCCCCTCATGCAGCAGACGGATATCGGCGCTGTGGCTGAAATTGCGAAAAGGCACGGAATCCTGCTGATCGTGGACAATACTTTTTACACCCCGCTTTTGCAGCAGCCGATTAAAGAAGGCGCTGATATTGTGGTCCACAGCGCAACGAAATATCTTGGAGGGCATAACGATGTGCTGGCCGGGCTGATCGTGGCAAAGGGCGCTGAACTTTGCGACAAGCTTTTCTTGTACCATAACGGTGCCGGCGCCACACTCAGCCCGTTTGATTCATGGCTTTTGATGCGCGGTATGAAAACGCTGGCGCTCCGGATGGAAAAACACGAAAAGAATGCAAAAGCTGTGGCGGCCTTTTTAAGCGCGCATCCGGATGTAAAAGATGTGCTGTATCCGGGCCGCGGCGGGATGCTTTCTTTCCGTGTAAAAGAAGAATCATGGATTGACCCGTTTTTACGCGGCCTGTCTCTGATTACATTTGCCGAAAGCCTCGGCGGGACGGAAAGTTTTATCACTTACCCGGCTACACAGACGCATGCCGACATTCCGGAAGAAAAACGGATTGCCTCGGGCGTGGACAACTGCCTTTTGCGCTTTTCAGTCGGAATTGAAGATGACCGCGATTTGATTGCAGATATTGAAAAAGCTTTTGCCAACATTCACGAAGGGGTGCAAACACGATGACAAATGAAGATTATTCTTTTCAAACGAGGCTTTTACATAACAGCCACAAAATTGACCAGGTGACCGGTGCGGTGAGTGTGCCGATCCAGCATGCTTCGACATACCACCAGGCGGACATTGATCAGTTCGGCAAATACGATTACAGCCGCTCGCTCAATCCGACGAGGGAAGCGCTCGAGGATGTCATAGCCGAACTCGAAGGCGGCGCCAAAGGTTTCGCGTTTGCTTCCGGGATGGCGGCGATTTCAACGGCATTTCTGCTTTTGTCGGCGGGCGACCATGTTGTGATCACCGAGGATGTGTACGGCGGCACGTTCCGGATGGTGACAGAAGTCCTGACACGGCTTGGTATTGAACATACATTTGTGGATATGACCAACCTTGAAGAAGTGCGGCAGGCCGTCCGCCCGAACACGAAAGCTTTTTATGTAGAAACCCCTTCAAACCCGCTTTTAAAAGTGACGGATATCCGTGCGGTGAGTGAACTGGCAAAGGAAACCGGGGCGCTCACCTTTGTCGACAACACCTTTTTAACGCCTGCCCTGCAGCGCCCGCTTGAACTCGGGGCGGATATCGTGCTGCACAGCGCGACGAAATTTTTAGCGGGGCACAGCGATGTCGTCGCCGGGCTTGCAGTTGTAAAAGATGAAGCATTGGCAGCGCGCCTCGGCTTTTTGCAAAACTCGTTCGGGGCGATACTCGGCGTCCAGGATGCATGGCTCGTTTTGCGCGGGTTGAAAACGTTGCATGTGCGGTTGCTCCAATCGCAGCAATCAGCGGTGAAAATCGCACGTTTTCTTGATGCGCATCCGCTTGTACGAAACGTGTATTATCCGGGGCTCGGGCACCATCCACAGCATGCATTGCAAAAGCTGGAGGCACAAGGGCCGGGCGCGGTATTGTCGTTTGAACTGGAAGATGAAGAGGCGCTACGGGCATTCGTCAGCCATGTAAAAATCCCGGTTTTTGCCGTCAGCCTCGGTGCTGTAGAATCGATTTTGTCTTATCCGGCAAAAATGTCCCACGCCGCAATGCCGCCTGAGGACCGAAGAAAACGCGGCATCTCCGACAGCTTGTTGCGCTTATCGGTTGGCCTCGAAAATCCGGATGATCTGATTGCCGATTTTGAGCAGGCTTTTTCATACACGAAAGCTGGCACACCAGTGAAATAGAAGCCGGATTCCTTCAGCAGGAAACGCCAACTGTTGCCGGTTAAAGCCCGATTCGTTCAGAAGTTCCGAAAAAAGCAGCGGGAAACCACTGTAAAAAGGGTCCCGCCGCTTTTTTCTATTTTTTGTGCAATGAAAACGCCTGTATTCACAATCCGGGAATCGGCCGGGTAATCGTCCTGCCTGGTTGCAGCGTTTCTGTCCGGCCGCCGATATGGATGTCCAGCGCATCTCCTTCCAGCAATGCCACTTTGAACGCATGGCGCGTGACTTCCACCCGGAGCCTGCGGTTTTGGTAGGTGAGACGGAATAAATAGCGGTCCCATTGTTCCGGAATGGCCGGGTTTAAGAAAAGCCCATTTTCTTTGATCCGGACGCCGCCGAATCCGTACACGATGGACAGCCATGTCCCACCCATATTGGCCATATGCAGGCCGTCTTTTGTGTTGCCGTGCGTGTTATCAAGATCAAGACGGGCTGTTTCGATAAAATATTGATACGCTTTTTTCGTTTCGCCGAGCCTGGACGCCATGATGCTGAAGATGCAAGTGGACAGCGATGAATCGTGTGTTGTGACTTTTTCATAATAATGATATGAGTTTCGGATCGTTTCCGGATCGGCCTCTTCTTCCAGCAAAAAATGTGCAAGTACCGTGTCCGCCTGTTTGCACACCTGATGCCGGTAAATCGTGAGCGGATGATAATGCAAAAGGAGCGGGTAATGGTCTTTCGGCGTATGTTCAAAATCCCAGACCGCTTTATCGAGAAAGCTGTCATCCTGTTTGTGAATGCCGCGCTTTTCATCATAAGGGAGATACATCCCATCCGCTGCTTTCCGCCAGCTTGCCGCTTCTTCGTCCGTTAAGCCAAGCCGCGCCGCAAATGCCGCAAAAAAGGCCGCATCTGTTTCTTTCAGCCAGTAGTAAAATTTGTGCGCTGATTTTAAATTGTATTTTGCCATCACATTGGTATAGTAATTGTTATTAACGATGGCCGTGTACTCATCCGGCCCGGTCACATCTTCAATCGCAAATTTGCCGTCCTTTTCCCGGTAATGCCCAACCTCAAGCCAAAGCCGCGCCGTTTCCACGAGGATTTCGATGCCGTATTGTTTCATAAAGTCCTGATCTTGTGTGGCATACCAGTACTGCATATAGCTGTAAGCAATGTCCGCGCTGATGTGATACTGCGCTGTGCCGGCAGGGAAATACGGGGAGCATTCCGTGCCGGAGATCGTCCGCCACGGAAATAGCGCGCCTTTTTGATGGCCCATCTCTTTTGCCCTTGCCCGTGCGTGGTCAAGGATATGGTAACGGTACAGCAGCAAATGCCGCGCAATTTGCGGATACGTTAAAAGAAAGACCGGGAAAATATAAATTTCCGTATCCCAAAAATAATGCCCTTCATAGCCTTCGCCGGACAGCCCTTTTGCCGCAATATTGCTGGCGGTGTCTTTTCCGGCAGACTGCAGGAGCTGGAACAGATTGAAACGGATCCCTTCCTGCAGTTTCGGATCGCCGTCAATTTCAATGTCCGCTGCTTGCCAGTAAGCGGCTAAATATTGCTCCTGCTCCCGTAATAGTGCTGAAAAATCTTTCCCTTGCATGCTTTTCAGGATGTCCGCCGCTTTTTCTGCGACATGGCCCCCGTGGCGGAGCGTGTCCGTGTAAATCGCAAATTTTGTAAAGCATACCGGTTGGCCGGGCTTGAAATTGATGATTGCGCGCACTTTATTTTCGTCTTGTTCATAACGGCATTCGCAAGGGACGTTAACAGTATGGGTTACGGCACAGGCCGTTTCAAGCCCGGAAGCAAATGTGCGGGCACGCAGTATAATGGTGCCGCCTTCCTCTATAGCTTTTGTCACAGCCAGCCTTTTTGCATGGGCAGATCCGGTCCGCGGGTCGTTTGCATCGACATAATTTTGCACATCACCGTTGACAGTGGAAATCACCCGCACCGGCCCGGAAAAGTTCACCGGCTTCATTTTCACTTGAATCGCAAACAGTTCCCGTTGTGTAAAAGAAACGAGCCGCGAAAAAGTGAGTCTGATTTCTTTTCCGGAAGGCGATTTCCAGTGGATGGCACGTTCGGAAAACCCGCGTTTCATGTGCAAAGTTTGGGAAAAACCGAGGACTTCCCCTTCAAAAAGCGAGAAGCGTTCTTCCCCAAGAAAAATTTCGACGGTCTGTGCATCGATCACATTCAGCATTTTCTGCCCGGTTTCCGGAAATCCGTACGCTTTTTCCCCGTATTCGATGTCTGTAATGTCATAAAAAGCATTCAAGTATGTGCCGCGGATGGAAGGAATTTCTTCCGGGTAGCCTTCTTCAAAGTTGCCGCGCACGCCAAGATAGCCGTTTCCGAGCGCAAATAAACTTTCATTGACCAGCAGCATTTGTTTGTCACATTCGTGTTTTGCCATTTCCCATGTCATACGCGGTTCCTCCAAAAATTTGAAATTCATAGAGGGCATGATGCAAGTACCCTTCATCTTCTTTATGATTCAGCCGGCGGGCAACAACGGATCTCCTGCCGGCTCAACGTGTTCCTTTTTTGCAGTACGGGGGATGTGAAATTATTCTTTCACCCCGCCCGTTGTAAGGCCGGAGACGATTTGCTTCTGGAACAGAAGGACGATGATCAGGGTCGGGACCGTGACGACTGTGGTAGCGGCCGCGACCTGTCCCCAAAGAATTTGGAACTGGGTACGGAGGAAAGAAATCGCGACCGGCACAGTATGGTAGTCAGCGTCTGAGTTTAAGGTAATCGTCAGCAAAAATTCGTTCCACGCAGCAATGAATGTAATAATCGCAGTTGTAAAGACACCTGGCGCGGCAAGCGGGAAGACGATCCGGAACAGCGTCTGAACCGGCGTCGCACCGTCAATTTTTGCCGATTCTTCAAGCGCGAGCGGAATCTGGTTGAAATGCGTCACTAGGATCCATACCGCAGTCGGCAGGGTGATCGTCGAATACGGCAGGACAATCGCATACGAGTTCGTTAAATGCAAATGCAGGAACAAGTTATAAATCGGCCCGGTGACAATCATTTGCGGGAACATCGAAACCGCCAGAATCAGCCCGAGCAACAAGTTTTTCCCTTTAAAATCAAAACGCGAAATGGCGTAAGCCGTAAACGTGGCAATTAAAATAATGTAAACCGTTGTCGTTGTCGCAACGATAAAACTGTTTTTCACCGATGTCAGGATTCCCTTTTGGAAAATCTGCGTGTAATTTTCCCATGTCGGATGATGGGCAAAGACCCGAAAAGCCCCGTCCCCAAAAATTTCCCCGGAAGGTTTAAAGGAGGTGATAAAAATCCAGAAAAACGGAAATATCATCCCAAATAAAAATACGGCAATCAGGGCGATGATGAGCACATTCCATTTGCGGTTCGTTTTCATGGCCATCCCTCCTTAGTTTTTATCCATCAGATTGGCGCCAAGCACTTTAATGTAAATGGTTGCGATGATGGCGACGCAAATAAACATGATGATGACAATGACGGAGCCGTAGCCGAAGTTGGTTTGCCCGAACATCGTTTTGTAACCGTAGACAGACATGGTTTCTGTTGCCCCGCCCGGACCGCCGCCTGTCAGAACGTAAATCAGGTCGAAAACGCGAAAAGCGTCAAGTGTCCTGAACAGCAGTGCGACTAAAATAGAAGATTTGAGCATTGGCAGCGTAATTTTGAAAAATTGCTGGATTTTTGTTGCGCCGTCAATGGATGCGGCTTCATACAACCCTTTGGAAATGTTTTGCAGGCCGGCAAGCAGCAAAAGGGCCATATAAGGTGTTGTTTTCCAAACGTCGGCTAAGATCGTGGATACCATCGCGCCGGATCCCGTTAAAAGCAGAATGCGCGAATCGCTGATCAGCCCTATGGATTGGAAAAAATGCGCGACAACACCGCTTGTGCCGTCATACAAATAACTCCACATGAGCGCGGCAACCGCGGTCGGAATTGCCCACGGGATCAGCGAAGTTGTCCTTACAATGCCTTGCCCTCTGAACGCTTTGTTCATAATCATGGCGAGGCCGAGGCCGAGGACGAACTCAAGGAAAACCGAAACGACGGTAAAGAGCACGGTATTCCATAAGGCATGCCCGAGTCGTTTGTCATGCAATGCTTCTTTATAAGACTTGAAGCCGATGAAGTTGGAGGGTACAAAGCTGCTTTTGAAATCTTTAACAATTTTTGATAAATTTTTTCCGTTTTGCGTATTGTATTTGGCATTGATTTCCTTTACCAGTTTGGATGAGTCGGTATAAAGGCCCATCAGCTTTTTCTGGTCGGCCTGGCTGATTTTTTGGACGCCTTTTCTGCCTTTATACTGCTTGGCAACATCGGCAACGCGATGGACCAGCTTGTCGACTTTTTGCCGGTCGGCCGGGTTGGTGATTTTTTCCCGGTCTTCTGTCAGAAACAGCCTGACATACGTTTGCGTTTCGTCAAATAAATCGAAATTATAGCGCGGGCTCATGTACAGCCCCGATTTTTGCTGGTTATTCAGCTGATAATCAAAAAAGGTATAGCGGAGTGACTGAAAAATCGGCCACAGCGAGAATACGCCGATAATCAGCAGGGCTGGAAGGATAAATAAAAAAGCCTGCAAGCGGTTCTTCTTCATGATGCTGGCACCTCTTTTCACCGTAATGTTTCTTCCCGTACGGAGGATGCACAGTTTATGCAGCGCCCCCTCATATCTTTTTAAAAAAGGCTCTATTGAATAGAGCCTTTCGCCGATATCAAACCATTATGAAAAGCAGGCGCCCGGGGACGGAAAGGGAGTAAAACGCGCCCCTGGACGGTTGCTTATTCGCCTGCTGCGTCCTGGATCGTTTTGGCTGCATCATCCAGATTTTGGCCTGTGCTTAAATATTTGTGGGCCGCAATTTGGATCGTGTCGGATACTTTGCTGTACTTCGCGGATACCGGGCGGGCAATCGTCGTTTTCAATGCTTTTTGGAAGCCCGGCATGGTCAGCATTTTGTTTTGTTTTTGGACATCAGGATCATTCAGCAAATCATTATATCCCGGCAGGTAACCGCCTTTTGTGGACATAATCTTCTGCCCTTTTTTGCCGGCTACGAATTTTACAAACTCCCATGCGCCTTCTACATGTTTTGAGTTTTTGTTGATGCCGAGAAGCCAGCCGCCGACAGCGCCGCCGTTTGGAAGCGGGGCAATGCCAACATTTTTGATGTCCACTTTTACGCCTTCTCCGCCAGTTTTAATGGTGCCATACTGGTACGGCCAGTTCCGCGCGAAGACAGATTTTCCTTGCGCAAAGCTGTCCAGCGTTTGTTGTTCCATATAGTTTAGCAAATCTTTTGGCGCCCATGCTGCTTTTGTAAATTGATACATCGTCTCAAGGCCGCCTTTGATATCTTTATAATGATTCGTGAATTCTGTCACATTGACGGTTAAGCCTTCATATTGTTTGGATTGATAAACAAAACCGTTTGTCGTTCCGTTTTTGCCGGCATATTTTGCAGCCATGTCCCCGAGTTCTTTATAGGTGTAGTCCCCGCTTTCGAGTTTCGCAGCATCTTCCTTGCTGACAATATCGGAACGGTAATACAGAATGCCGAGGTCCGGGAAGAATGGAAGCGTATATTGTTTCCCTTCATAGTTACCGGAAGCCATCGAACCGGCATTGAACTGTTCTTTCGTCAAATTAGCATCCATCATTTTCTTGTCAATCGGGACAAGGTATCCGGCACCTGCAAATTCGCCGCCCCATACAACGTCCATGGACATGATGTCATATTCGCTTGATCCGCTGGAGAGCGAAGTCAGCAATTGGTCGTGCATTTGTGCCGAGTCATTCGTCATTTGCACCCATTTCACCTGGTACTTTTTCGATTGTTTGTTAAAAGCTGCAATGACTGCTTTTGTCGCAGGTGTACTGTCATTTTGTGCCGCGAATTTTAACACAATCTTTTTTGAGGAACTGCCGCTTTTACTTGATTTCGAGCTTGAATTGCTGCCGCAGCCGGCCAGCACGCCCACAACAAGCGTAAGCGCTGCCAAAATAACGCCCGCTTTTTTCCACATCCTAAAGCCCCCCTTTAGTTTTGATGCTTACACTTGAATATTACCATGTATGCGCATACAATGATATTGAAATCTTTAGATCTATAATAAAATTTTTAGATTGAGGGGCGGCTCCGATGAAACAGTCTGCCATCAGCAAATCCATTATAGAACGCTACCTTTCATACCGCGTTGAACACCAGCGCGAGTATTTTCTGCATCCGCCTTATATGATGGAAAAGCAGTTGTTGAATGCTGTAAAAGAAGGAAGAGTGGAAGCAGCCGAATCCGTTTTGAAAAACATCAATACGCTGGAGCGGGCAAAACTTGCGGAAGTACCGGTCCGCTCGCTCCGTAATTCTCTCATCTGCATTTGCACGCTGTTCACGAGGGCGGCGATCGAAGCGGGCGTGCCGCCGGAAACCGCTTTTAACATCAGCGATGCGCATATTTTGGAGATTGAAAGGATGGAGACGCAGGAAAAGCTGTTTGAATTGGAGTACAGCATGATGCGCAATTTTACGGAAACCGTCCGGCAGGCAAGGAAACAGGAACATCGCTACAGCCATGCGATTCATATGGCTGTGACATATATTCATGAAAATATTTTACAGGTGGTCACGCTCGAATCGCTGGCAAAACATGTTTACCTGAATCCGAGCTACTTGTCCCACTTGTTTAAAAAAGAGACCGGCGTATCGGTGACGGATTATATAAATAAAAAGCGGATTGAAGAGTCGATTTATTTTTTGCTCCATACGAATATACCCATTTCTGAAATTGCGCTTCTGTTCCATTTTTGCAACCAAAGCTACTATACTTCGCTTTTTAAAAAATATATGGGGCTCACCCCAAAAGAATTCCGGGAGCAAAACCAGTACTAATTTTGCTGGCATGTATCCGCTTTTTAACCCCGGCCGGCTCTTCCTTGCCATTTTCCAATGTTTAACATAACTGTTTCACGTCCGGATTTCCATCCAGTTTCATTTCGTAGCCCCCGTCTGCGGGGAACGCCAAAATTCCACCGCATATCGCCCATGCTGCGGGTCTTCCCTTTTTGCCACAGGCGTTGGCGGAGCGGGGATTTGTAATTGCCGGCGGTGCACAGAACGTATATACTAAACATGGAAACATTTCAACATGCTAAGGAGAAAACTGTTTTGAAAAAGGCATTTGGCAATATTGATTTGACCGTGATTACAGAAGAACAATTTTTGGGCGAATTTGAGAGCCGGGTACACGAAGGAATTAAAACCAATGTGTTTTTTTTAAATGCGCACTGTTACAATATCGCCCAAACCGACCGCGACTACTACCGGATTATCAATGAAGCCGACTACCTGCTCAACGACGGGGTCGGGATTGAAATCGGCGCAAAACTGTTTGATATTCCGCTTGCCGGCAATTTAAACGGTACCGACTTGACGCCGAAAATATTAAAGCGCTGTGAAAAAAACGGCTTTTCCGTATTTGTGCTCGGCGCTACCGAAACGAATTTGAAAAGTGCAATCCAACATTTCCGCAGGGACTATCCCGGTTTGAAAATTGCCGGCGCCCATCACGGTTATTTTCAATCAAACCATGAGATTGTAGAGGAGATTAACCGCTCGCATGCCGATGTGCTGATCGTCGGAATGGGCGTGCCGCTCCAGGAAAAATTCATTGCCGGCTTCGATCGGGAACTTTTCTGCACGGCACGGCTCGGTGTCGGCGCTTTTATTGATTTTGCATCCGGAAACGTACCGCGTGCCCCGTATCTGTTCCGGAAATTGCGGATCGAGTGGCTGTTCCGGCTGTTGCGCGAACCGAAACGGCTGTGGAAGCGGAATGTCGGCAGCCTCATCTTTTTATGCCGGATTTTGCGATATAAATGGAAACATTCTTAGCTTCCTTTTTCCGGTGCGGAAAAAGGAACGGGGTGTGCAGGGCGGGAATTCAGACACGTGCCCAAAAAAAGAAGGGAATGCCCGGCACTTGCCGAACGATAAAAGATGTGCCAATTTTTGTTTTACAAAAGGGAAAAGCGGGTACGATAATGTAATCATTTGTAAAAGAAAGGTGAGAAAGATGGAAATTGATATCAAACCCGCTGCACTCTCCCAATTTAAACAAATTGAATTTCAAGAAGGCGAAGGCATCCGGATTGAGGCGGTCTTTGTCGGGAGCTGTACAATTGCCGCTGAACATTCTTTGAAAATTGACCATAAACGGGAAGATGACGATTTGTTTAAAGTTTATGGCATTCCGCTCCTTGTATCGAAGGCAAGCCAAAAACAGCTCGGTGAGAAAGTCATCATCGATTACAATCCGAATAAAGGGTACAAACTTTCTTCAGATCAGGAAGTTTACCAATACAATCTTGACTTGACAAGAGCCGAGTAAAAAGAGGTGCTTTGCATTGAAAGAAACTTTTCGTGCGTTGGTCATGGAAAATGCATCACAGCCGGCATGCTCCGTACAGGAATGGGATACGGGCCGGCTGCCGGACGCGGAAGTCACCGTAAAAGTTGCCTATTCAAGTGTCAATTACAAAGATGCGCTTGTTGGCGTGAGAGGGGACTTTGTCAAATCTTATCCGTTTATACCGGGGATTGATTTGGCAGGGACGGTGCTTGCGTCCGCTGACAGCCGCTTTAAAGAAGGCGATGAAGTGATCGTCACAAGTTACAAGCTGGGCACCGGGCATTTCGGCGGATTCAGTGAAATGGCGCGCGTGCCGGCTGCCTGGGTGGTACCGCTTCCGAAAGGGCTGACATTAAGAGAATCCATGATTTTAGGGACAGCCGGCTTTACGGCAGCGCTGTCCGTGCAAAAACTGGAAGACCACGGGCTCAAACCGGGACAAGGGCCGGTGCTTGTTGCCGGAGCAAGCGGCGGTGTCGGCAGTGTTGCTGTCGATATTTTGGCAAAAAGGGGTTATGAGGTCACAGCTTCAACCGGGAAAAAAGAGGCACACGCTTATTTGAAACGGCTCGGTGCGACCCGCATCCTTGACAGGGAAGCCGTTACGGACCATGAAGACCGGCCGATCCGCAAAACGGAATGGGCAGCGGCTGTCGATCCCGTCGGCGGGAAAACGACACAATACATCATCAGCTCCCTGCAGTACGGCGGGGCGGTGGCAACGAGCGGCCTCACCGGCGGAAGGGAAGTCAAAACAACCGTAACCCCGTTTCTCGGGCGGGCCGTCAGCTGGATCGGGATTGATTCTGTTTTTTGCCCGATGGATCTCCGCGTGAAAGTTTGGGAAAAACTTGCCGGCGAATTCAAACCGGAACATTTGACGAGTGAAATTGTCCGGGAAATCAGCCTTGAGCAAGTCCCGGCCGCACTTTCGGATATTTTGGAAGGCAAGCTCCAGGGCCGGACAATTGTAAAAATGTAACAAAAAAGGATGCGTGGCACTCGCGCATCCTTTTTAACAACCGCAAAAAGCGCTGGTTGAATGGATAAGGGCACCGGCTGGCGTCTTGAGGCCATTCCGCCATTCCAGGGTTCACCTTTCCTTCGAATGTACCTCCATTACCAGCTGGCATGCTTGCGAGTCCGGGTTTTAACTTTCCGCCGGCTCTACATGCACAATGACCTCATATACTTCACAATCGCGAATCAATGAATTCTCCACTTTTGTTGAAATGTCATGGGCATGGCGCAAATCAAGAGACGGTTCAACGCCGATGACAAGATCAATGACTGTATTATTTCCGTACTGCCGCGCTTTAATGTCTTTCACGCTTTGGACGCCGGCTACGCTTAATACTTTCGCTTTATAATTTTCCAGCTCCGACTCATCAAATCCGTCCGTTAAAAGATGGGAAGTATCGCGGAAAATTTCCCAGGCGGTTTTGCAAATCAATAAGCCGACAACAATCGCAGCCGCCGGGTCAAGCCACGGAAGATGGAACTGCGAACCGATGATACCGATGCTCGCGCCGATACTCACCCAGGCATCGGACAAATTATCCATCGCGCTTGCCCGCACCGCCTGGCTGTTGATGCGTTTTGATAACCGTTTATTGTACAAATAGACAAAAAACATGACAACAGCACAAAGTAACCCGGTCCATGCCGCTGCCATATCCGGGGATTCGGATTTTCCATGCACAATCGAGAGAATGGCATCATAGAGCACTTGGATGCCGACCGCCACCATAATGAGAGAAGCAACCATGGAGGCGACGTTTTCCGCTTTCCAGTGCCCGTAAGGATGATCGCGGTCCGCCGGTTTCCGGGAGAGGCGGAGCCCGATCAGGACGGCGATCGAAGACAGGATGTCCGTAATATTGTTCAGCCCGTCTGCCTTCAGGGCGTTTGAATCCGTATAGAAGGCAATCACTAGTTTCAGCACCGACAGGCTTAAATAGGCCGCCATGCTGATCATAATGCCGTACTCGCCTAATTTTAAATTTTGGTATTTTTCTTCATTCATTGCTTTCACTTCCATTTGGTTTACTTCTCTATCATAACAATGAAGTGCAGGGTGGGTCTACAGCAACGTTTTTTCCAGCCGCTATAAAAGTTAGATGCGGGAAAATCCGCCTTCTCATGCATTAAGGTCTGGGATTTCAACAAATTTATGCTAATATGGAAATAGAAAATTTTTTACAGGAGGCCAACATGAGCACTGATTGGAAAACTTCTTATGAAAAATGGAACCGCTTTGCAGAGCTGGATGCCGCATTAAAAGCAGAACTATCCGGCGTAAACGGGGATGAAAAAAATCTGGAAGACCGCTTTTATAAAAACCTTGAGTTCGGAACGGGCGGTATGCGCGGGGAACTGGGCGCCGGCACGAACCGCATGAATATTTATACAGTCCGGAAAGCATCAGAAGGGCTGGCAAACTTCATTCTCGACCAGGGGGAAGAAGCTATAAACCGTGGGGTTGCGATCGCCTACGATTCAAGGCGCAAATCGCCGGAGTTTGCCCTTGAAACCGCAAAAACGCTCGGAAAGCACGGGATCAAAGCCTATTTATTTGATTCCCTCCATCCGACGCCGCTTTTGTCATTTGCGGTCCGGTACTTGAACGCTTATGCCGGCGTTGTCATTACAGCGAGCCATAACCCGAAAGAATACAACGGCTACAAAGTTTACGGGCCGGATGGCGGGCAAATGCCGCCAAAAGAAGCGGACGAACTGACAGGCTATGTGAACCGTGTCGAAAATGAGCTGCTTGTCGAAGTCGGCGAAGAAAAGGATCTGATCGAAAAAGGCTTGCTCGTTTATATCGGCGAAAATGTAGACAAAGCTTACCAGGACCAGCTCATCAAACTCCGCCAAAACAAGGAAGTGATCAGCTCGGTTGCAGATTCTTTTAAAATCGTCTACACGCCGCTGCACGGGACAGGCAATCTCCCGGTCCGCCGCGGCCTTGAAAATTTTGGTTTTCAAAACGTCACCGTTGTAAAAGAACAGGAGCTGCCGGATTCCGAGTTCTCAACAGTAAAATCGCCAAATCCGGAAGAACATGCCGCTTTTGAACTTGCCATCCGCTACGGCGAAGAAATCGGCGCGGACATTTTGCTTGGCACGGATCCGGACACTGACCGCCTCGGCGTTGCCGTAAAAAACCATGAAGGAAAATACGAGGTTTTAACCGGCAACCAGACAGGCGCATTACTTCTCCATTATCTTTTAACACAAAAACAAAAGCAAGGGACTCTGCCGGAAAACGGTATTGTCATCAAAACGATTGTAACGTCTGAAATCGGCCGCGATATTGCCCGGTCTTTCGGCATCCCGACCATCGACACTTTGACCGGTTTTAAATTCATCGGTGAAAAAATCAAAGAGTTTGAAAAAACCGGTGCTCATACTTTCTTATTTGGGTATGAAGAAAGCTACGGTTATTTAATCGGCGATTTTGTGCGCGATAAAGATGCGGTGCAGTCGGCGGTCCTTGCTGCTGAAGTGGCCGCTTACTATAAGTCGATGGGAAAAACATTGTATGAAGGCCTGCTCGACATTTTCGAACAGTACGGCTACTATAAGGAATCCTTAACATCGCTCACCCTGAAAGGAAAAGAAGGATCGGAAAAAATTGCCGGCATCCTTGCCGACTTCCGTGCCCATCCGTTAACAGAAGTGGCGGGCATCCCGGTATCCGCCCGTGAGGATTATCAATCGCAAGTGCGGACCAACGCCAAAACAGGAGAAACGTCAAAAATTGAACTGCCAAAGTCCAATGTACTGAAATTTTTCCTTGAAGACGGTTCATGGTTCTGCATGCGCCCGTCCGGAACAGAACCGAAAGTGAAGTTCTACTTTGGCGTGAAAGCGGGCAGTCTCGCGGAGAGCGAACAACGGAACAAACGCCTAAGCGATGAAGTGATGAATCTCGTAAACCGTATGCTTTAATTGTATTCATAGGGTGCCCCGGGCGGATCTGACGTCCGGGGCGTTTTTTCGCCGTGCGGCAGATTGATGCAGAACACCATAATCGGCTCCCTCACAACAAAGGACAAGGCTCATTTTCAGCGCCCCGGCCATCTCTCAGGAACCGCCTGTATTGGTGCCGCCCTGCCATGTACGCCGGATCTTCTTTCCCGCTTCTATGCAGGTTCAGTACGATTTTCCCTTTCTGCAAAAACAGGCATCATTTGCAGAAATTTTGCGAAAAAATGAGCCTGATTTTTCTTTACTTAAAAAATAAGGCATGGTATATTCTGGGCAGATGCACATTTTCGGCCGGGACGTATCTGTTTGATTCAACAGAGTCCGGCCAACCGGTCCGGTTTGCGGACTGTCACCAATTTTTCGAAAAAGGTAACCGGCACAGCAGAGCCATATGCGAAAATCACGGTGAAAGCCGGCAAAACAACGATCGGAACCGGCAAGGCCGGTAAAAACGGGGAATTTGCGGCCAAGATACAACCGCAATGCATCGGCAGAAAACTGTATGTCTATGTAACCGATGCAGCGCGCCATACAGGAAAGGCCGCAGCCACAACCGTAAAACCGCCGGCACCGTCCGCACAGGGCGTTAAAGCAGGCGCAACGAAAGTGACCGGAACTGCACTTAGCGGGTCCAAAGTCTATGTCAAAACCGGAAAAACGGCAATCGGCCATGCTGTTGCCGGAAAAAATGGCAGGTTCACCGTGAAAATCAAAAAGCAAAAGGCAGGCGCAAAATTGTCGTTGTATGCTGTTAAAAACGGCATTTGGAGCGACGCTAAAACGATTACGGTACAAAAATAGGAGAGCGGATCACTCCATTCAAAACGATATCGCTTTTCAAAAGGAGCATAACGTTTCAGGGCCAAAAAGGCCGGGAGCCGTCCCGGTTTTTTTGCTTATGATAAAGGGCAAATGCCATGCTTTTTTCTTCCGTGGAAACGGCTGAAAAGGGCGGCTTCTTTTTTTGTCCGTTGGAAGAAAAACGCCCAAAAAGGATGCAACATTTTTCTTACTCATGTAAAATGGAAAGAGCGAATAGGAGGCTTTGCCATTGCTCATGAAGAAAAAACAAAGCGCGCTGGTGCTTGCAGGTCTCTGTATCCTGTTTATGGCTGCCATGTTTCTTTTCTCCAACCAGCCCTATAAGGAACAGGACATGCGGCCGGAACTGGAAAAGCTGGTACGCCTCGATGCAAACACATTGCCGAAAATCGAATTCTATTACGGGGGTGCGCTTGTAACGTCAACGCTGCCGTATGATTTTATTGAATTCTGGATCCGGAAATTTTGCCATGTGGCGGAATATGCCGTCTGCACTTTGCTGATCCTTCTGACTTTGCGCACGGTTTTGGTTCCTGCCCGTTTTGCAGTTCCGGCCGGCTTTCTGGCAAGTTTTCTCTATGCCAATCTTGACGAATGGCATCAAAGTTTTGTCAGCGGCAGAACAGGGCATTTTATAGATGTCATCACTTTTGACAGCTTCGGAATCATGATTGGCGTCTGTCTGTTTTTATGGTTTACGCGAAGGAAAAAATCCCGATAATGCTTAACGAACGGCATTTGTTTCTTTATAATAATCGTATTGAATATACAACAGGGAGTTCTAATCTATGAGCATATCTGTCAGATTTAAAAACGTTTCGAAAAAGTATAAAATGTACCGGAGCAATTCGGAAAAAATCCTCGATATTATTTTGCCGGGCGGTTACGGGGATGATTTTTACGCCCTGCAGAATATTTCTTTTGAGGCAAGCACCGGGGATGTCATCGGCGTGATCGGCGTTAACGGCGCCGGCAAATCAACCTTGTCCAATTTGATTACCGGTATTATTCCGCCCACAACCGGAACAATTGATTTATATGGGGAAACATCGCTGATTGCCATCAACTCCGGCTTAAACAATGAATTGTCGGGCCTTGAAAATATTGAACTGAAATGCCTGATGCTTGGGTTCACAAAAAAGCAGATTAAAGAGCTGACCCCTCAGATTATTGAATTTGCGGATATCGGGCAGTTCATTGACCAGCCTGTTAAAAAATATTCAAGCGGGATGAAGTCACGGCTCGGATTTGCCATCTCGGTCAACGTTGACCCTGATATTCTTGTCATTGACGAGGCGTTATCGGTCGGCGACCAGACATTTGCCGATAAATGTTTTGAGAAGATGAATGAATTCAAGGATGCGGGCAAAACGATCTTTTTCATCAGCCACTCGATGGGCCAGGTAAAGAAATTTTGCGAGAAAGCGATGTGGCTGGAAGCAGGGGAAATTAAGCAATACGGCGCGATCGATGATGTCCTGCCAAATTACGAAAAGTTCCTGAAAGAATTCAAATCATGGCCAAAAGACAAACAGAAAAACTTCAAACAGATGATTCTCGAAAAACGGAGCAAAGAAAGAAAAGAAAAAGTGGCAGAATAAGGGCTGCTGCCCGGGATGCAAAAGCATCCCGGGCAGCAGCTTTCCTGCTTACCAGGCTTTTTGCTGGAAAACCGGGAGTGGCGGCTGAAGAACAATTCCAGCCAGGCAAAATGTTTTTCGTAAAAAAGATATCAAGAATTGACAGCGCTTACTTTAAAGCGGTATAGTGAAAATGTGCACATACTCACAATGGGAGGGAATCATAATGGCCAGCTTAGAAAATAAAATTGCAATTGTCACAGGCGGCGCTTCCGGGATCGGGCTTGCAACCGCAAAAGCTTTTACGGAAAAAGGGGCGAAAGTGGTGATTTCCGATTACAACGAAGAAAGCGGCAAAACGGTTGAAAAAGAACTCAAAGAAAAAGGGGCGGATGTTTGCTTTATTCGCGCCGATGCATCTGATGAACAGTCCGTCGCCGGCCTTGCGACAAGGCCATCGTATTCCTCAGTGAAAATGAATTTGTAACCGGCATTGCCCTGCTCGTGGACGGCGGTTATACAGCGCAATAAGTGCGGCATAACCAGCGCCAAAAGGCATCCATCCGGTCCGGGTTGATACCGGTTGATGCGTTCAAGCCATAAACCGGCCCTCGGGAAGAATCGCCGATTTGGCCGTATTTGCAAATGCGTCTGTCCAGACAAGCCATAAAAAAACCTGCATCCGCTAAAAGGATGCAGGTTTTTTTGGTTAAAAGTGCATAACCCAGATGGTTCCGTAAACAACGACGATCGCAATGATGATGCTGTAGATCATATTGCTGACATTGATCTTTCCGTTTTCGCCTTCTTTGACGTGCATGAACATAAATAATTGCACGCCAGCCTGGAGGAAGGCAAACAATCCGATTGTCCAGATGATCGCCGTTTTAGAAAGGTTGGTATACAAAGCAACATACAGTGCCACAAGGGTCAATACGATTGAAAGCAGAAAACCGATGACATGGCCGATCGGATATTTTGAATGATGCTCCATTATTTCATCAACCCTCCTAAATAAACGAAAGTGAAGATAAAGATCCAGACAACATCAAGGAAGTGCCAGTAAATACTTACAACGAAAAATTTGCGTGCCGTCATCGGCGTTAAACCGCGGCGGATCAGTTGTATAATAATCGATATTCCCCATAAAATCCCGAGGGAAACGTGGCATCCGTGCGTTCCGAGCAATAAATAGAATGCGGAAAGGAATGCGCTTGTCTGCAGTGTTGCCCCATCATGAACGTACGTGACAAATTCATTGATTTCAAAGCCGACGAAAGTTAAACCGAGAAGAAGGGTAACGATAAACCAGCCGAGCATCGCGCCTTTATTCCGGTTTCGCATATTGAAGACGGCAATTCCGCATGTAAAACTGCTTGTCAAAAGGACAAAGGTTTCAATCAGGACACCTTTGAGCTCAAAGATGTCCTGCTGAGCAGGCCCGCCTGCTGTTTGGTGCTGGAGTGTAAAATACGTTGCAAACAGCGTTGCAAACAAAGTGATTTCAGCCGCCAGGAAAACCCAGAAACCGAAAATGGTTAAACGGTCCTGATTGCGCTGGTATTCGAGGGGCAATGATGTATCCAAATGTTCGTCGCTCATCGTTTTACACCTCCTGCTCTTGTATTTTCTGTGCGAATGATTTCTTCTACACTGATATAGTGCCCTTTATCCGGGTCAAACGATCTCCACGCAAGGCAGCCGAGCATCATCAAACCGCCGAGAATGGCGAGCCACCACCAGGACCAGACAAGGCCGAAACCTGCAAGGCCCATCGATACAGCGGAGAAAAATGGCATTGCCGAGTTATTTGGCATATGGATCGGTTTGTACTCTTCATCCCGGTAAATCGGTGTGCCGTTTTCTTTGTATTCTGCGAACGCATCAAGTGTAGAGACAACCGGCTGTTTCGCAAAGTTATATTCCGGAACCGGTGTAGGGGTTGCCCATTCTAATGTGCGGCCATCCCAAGGATCACCGGTCGTGTCGCGAACGCCATGTTTAATGCTGTAAACAATGTTCCAAGCCAGGACGAGGAACCCAATCCCCATGATATAGGCACCTACTGTAGAGGCGAAGTTCCAACCTGTCCAGCCAAGTCCTGCTTCATAAGTGTACATCCGGCGCGCCATTCCGTCGAGGCCGACAAAGAATTGTGGCAGGAAGCAAAGGTTAAAGCCGACCATCCACAACCAGAACGTAATTTTGCCCAGTTTTTCATTCAGCATATAGCCGAACATTTTCGGATACCAGTAGTGGAGCCCTGCGAAACATGCATAGGCGACTGCCGGAATCAATGTATAGTGGAAGTGGGCAATCAGGAAATATGAATTGTGATATTGATAGTCTGCTGCTGCCATGGAAAGCATAACACCCGTAACCCCGCCGATCAAAAATGTCGGGATAAAGGCAAGCGACCAAAGCATAGGCGTTGTTGTTCTAATTTTCCCTTTATGCAATGTAAAGATTTCGTTAAATAATTTGACACCCGTTGGTATCGCGATAATCATCGTTGAGATCGAGAAGAACGAGTTTACGACTGCTGTGTTCCCCATTGTAAAGAAGTGGTGAACCCATGTGAAATAACTGAAGAATGCGATACCAGCCATCGCAAAGACCATGGAGGCATATCCAAACAATCGTTTACCCGAGAATGTAGCGATAATTTCCGAGTAAATCCCAAGAGATGGCAGCAACACAATGTACACTTCCGGGTGGCCCCAGATCCAGAACAAGTTTGCCCATAACATCGGGCTGCCGCCTGAACCCATGGTAAAGAAGTGTGCGCCGAAAGTACGGTCAAACGTTACTTCTGCCAAAGCCACTGTCAAAACAGGGAAAGCAAAAAGCACGATGATAAAAGTAATCAAAGTAGACCATACGAACATCGGCATTTTCATTAATGTCATGCCCGGCGCCCTCATTTTCAGAATCGTGACAATGAAGTTCACGGCTGTTGCCAGTGTCCCGATCCCGGAAAGCTGCAGGCCCATTGCATAATAGTTGTTTCCGACACCTTTTGTAAATTCCGGGCCTGCAAGCGGGAAGTAGTTCGTCCAGCCGGCAGTAGGGGAACCCCCGATAATAAATGAAATATTAAAGAGGCACATCCCTGCAACCATTGCCCAGAAGCTGAATGCGTTCAAAAGCGGGAAGGCAACATCGCGCGCCCCGATTTGGAGCGGAACAGCAACGTTAATCAGGCCGAACAAAAACGGCATCGCCATAAATAAGATCATGACAACCCCGTGGGTCGTAAAGATCCCGTCATAATGGTTGGCATCAAGCAGATGCTGGTTCGGCAGTGCAAGCTGTGTTCTCATCATTAAAGCATCGACACCGCCGCGGAATAACATTAATACCGCAACAATAATGTACATAATCCCGATTTTTTTATGGTCAACGGTTGTCAGCCATTCTTTCCATAACCATTTCCATTTCTTGAAATAGGTTAGAGAAAAGATCACAGCGGCCGCGCCAAGTGCCATGCCAACTTCGGCGGCATATATGGCCGGTTCACCGGTGACGAAAAAATCACTAAGTTTCACACTGTTTTCCTCCTATTCCAATGATTATTTTCCGCCCATATCCATACCGGACATATCGTGGTGGTGATGGTGATTTTGTTTCTCACCTTTTTCCGATTCTTCATAATAGCTTTTTTGTTCATCCGGTTTATCCCATTTTAAATGGGTTCCCGTGTAAGTCTGTCTTCCTACGAGGCCTTCTTTTTTAATCAGTTTTTCATAATCCGATTTTTTCATTTGAGGCGCTCTGCTTTTGACTTCCTTCACCCACGCATTAAAATCTTTCGGTGTTTGGGCCAACACATCGAAGTCCATCTTTGCAAAGCCTTCCCCGTTGAAGTTTGCGTTTCTTCCCGTATATTCGCCAGGGTGGTCTGCAGCCAGAATCAGCCTCATCGTCATGTTCGGCATCGTATATTTCTGTCCGCCAAGTTCAGGGATCCAGAAAGATGCCATCGTACCGGATGATGTCAATTCGAAATTGATTGGCCGCCCAGCCGGGATGTTTACATAGTTAACGGTTTCAATGCCCTGTTCCGGATAACTGAAAATCCATTTCCATTCCGATGACGTGACATAAATCGTTAAAGGTTTTTCGCTTTTCATGGATTTTGGCGTTTCTTCAACCGAATAGTTTGCTTTAACGGTTGGAATGGCAATGGCAATAATAATCAGCACCGGGATAATGGTCCACACCGTTTCCAGCACTTTATGGCCGTGGATTTGCGGCGGTTTATAATCAGCCGGCAGACGCGACGCCCTGTATTTTATCACCATATAAAGATACAACCCAAGGACAACGACGAATACAAAGGCCATTAAGATGGATGAGTAAACAATCAAATGATATTGTTCCCGCGCCATTGGGCCTTGTGGGTCGAGCACTGCAATTTTGGTGTCACATCCGCCGAGCAAAAAGAGCGATGTGAGGGACAAAAGCAGCACCAGTTTCCAAGGTAGTTTCCTCAACACATTTTTTCTCTCCTTCCGGTTTGGTAAAATAGTGTACAAATAAAAGCAAATGAAAAAAAGGTGGTACTTTTATTTTTTCACCTTTATTATGGTGCTAACCTATTTTACAATAAAAAAATATAGATGTATTGTCTTTTACCCTTATTCCGCCATGTTTCATAAAATTTTCATAAAAAGTTCATATATTTTTCATAGATTTGTCAAATACTGGCATTATCTAGAAATAATTTACAACTTTGTGAAGGAATATGGGATTTAATATTTTGGAAAAGATTTCAAAACCATTCTGGGAGGAAAAGTATTTTTAACGTATAATGTTACGGGAAACAGAAAGGGGTTTTACGGATGATAAAAGCTGTGATTTTTGATTTCGACGGGCTGATTATGGATACGGAATCGGAACATTATGAAGCGCTTTGTGAAATTTTCCGCGGCTACGATTGCGAGATGCCGCTTGAACTATGGGGAAAGGGGGTTGGCACGCATTCGGATTTTAAGCCGTTTAAATATCTTGAAGAGCAGATCAAAAAGCCGCTTGACACAGAAAAACTGGACCACGAGCTGGAGGAAATGTTTTTAAAACGGCTCGAAAAAGGCGCGGCCCGCGAAGGCGTGGAAGATTATTTAAAGTCGGCCAAGAACCTCGGGCTTAAAGTCGGACTGGCTTCAAGCTCTGACAGGAAATGGCTGCACCGCTATTTGCGCCAGCTTGGCCTTCTCGCTTATTTTGACTGCATCAAATCTTCCGATGACGTTGAAAAAGTCAAACCGGACCCAGCTTTGTATTTGAAAGCGGCCGGCTGTCTCGGCGTGGAACCAGAACAATGCCTCGTCTTCGAAGATTCGCCAAACGGGTCGCTTGCGGCAAAACGCGCCGGTATGGCATGCGTAGTCGTCCCGAACCGGGTAACAAAAGACCTCAAGTTCGGCGAGATTGACCACCGCCTCGGGTCAATGGCAGAAACGCCGCTTGAAGAAGTAATCCGGTTTATTGAAAGCCGTTGACAGAACAACCCGCTTCTGCATGCCGGAAGCGGGTTGTTTGTTTCCGCTATTCCTTAGTCACCAGACAGATTTTCTTCCAGCATTTGCGTGACTTTTTCTTTTTCAGCATCTGACACCGCCAAATAATAGATCCCGTCAATGTTGGCATCGGTGCCTTTTACTTCATACTGGGTAATGTTTTTGGCGGCATTCCGGTAATTTTTCTCAATCGTAAGCATGTCATTAAACGTCATATTTGTTTTGACATTGTCGCCAAGCGTATCAAGGATACTGCTGTATTTTGCCACAGAAGAAATGCTGGTTGCTTTCCGGATCAGCGCCTCGATCACTTTCCGCTGCCGTTTATTGCGGCCAAAATCGCCTTCCGGATCAAGATGGCGCATTCTGACATAGCCGAGCGCCTGGGCTCCGTTCAGATGAATTTCCCCTTTTTTGTAATGGTACCCTTTTTTATAGTACCCTTCGTCATGCCAGTCAATTGTGTTGTTGACGGTAATGCCGCCAACCGCATCGACCAGTTTTTTCAGGGCCTGCATGTTGATTTTCACATAATAATCCATTTGGATACCGGTAAAGTCCTCAACGGTCTGCAGTGCCATACTGGTTCCGCCATATGCATATGCAGCATTGATTTTGTCATAGGTGCCGCGTCCGGCGATCAGCGTCCTTGTATCCCGCGGGATGCTGACCAGCTGTGTCGTGCCTTTTTTCGGATTAATGGTCATCACAATGATGGCATCGGAACGGCCGCTGTCATTTGCACGTTCATCCACACCAAGCAGCAAAACGGAAATCGGCTGCCCGCTCTGGCTTGAGATGCTTTCATTTGAAGTGCCTGCCAACGATTCATGCATTTTATTAGCCGCAGCTTTTGCCGAGTGATAAACATAGTAGGCATAACCGCCACAGGCGATGACCAGGATCCCAATTAAGCTTAAAAAAGACATCAGGATTTTTTTCTTCATCGATGGCCCTCACTTTTTCGTCATATAATTGGTTATTATAACATGACTCGCTACGCTTGAATATCCTTTTTGTCGATTCCCTTCATATACCGTCAGTATCGGGCTGACGGTGCGGCCTGTTTTTCAATCATCGCATTTTGCAACGAAAACATTAAGAAAAATTTAAGTTTGCCCCATCGATGTTGCGGAATAGACGTGGGAATAAGAAAGAAGAAGCTAAGCTGACTCCAGAAGAGAAATTCAAACTTCAAATGAAAAAGGTAGAAAGAGAAAATGAACGGTTACGTGCGGAGAACTTATTCTTAAAAAAGTTAGAGGAGATCGAAAGGAGGCGAAACTAAGCCAAATCCGATTTATAGTATTATGAGATGGAGAACATCCACTTATTCATAGTGATCGTGGGTTCCAGTACACTTCCAAAGGATTTAAATGTAAGATAGACGCAGTAAAGATGACACAAAGTATGTCACGAGTTGGTCGGGGTATTGATAATGGGCCAATGGAATCTTTTTGGGGAACACTGAAATGTGAGAAGTATTATTTACATCAATATAAGACATTTGAGGAACTTTCTCTGGCAATAGATGAATACATCCATTTTTATAATCATGAAAGATACCAAAAACGATTAAACGGCCTTAGCCCGATGGAATATAGAGCTAAAGCCGCTTAAATCATTTTTATTATTTCCACTGTCTACTTGACAGGGGGCAGTTCAAAATTAATATCTCAACGGGTTTTCTTGTTTAAAAAGGACTTTGGGACTGCCCCTTTTCTGAAAAAATATCCATTTCTTTTTCTTAGATGAACAATGGATATTTTACAAATTTGATCTAGAAAAATATGGATCACCCTGAATGGCAGAAAGGCTGACCTCCGCGGTTGAGGCAAAGTGGATAGCCGCTTCATAAAGTTCATCTTTGTCCCCGATCCCGACCGATACTTCCCCCGCACCATTAATTGACTTGATACCCGCGATAGAGTCTTCCAAGCCGATCACTTCACAAGGTTGCAGATTCATCAACTCTGCAGCGCGGACAAAAATTTCAGGGTCAGGCTTACCGGATTTTAAAGCAGCCGGATCAACAACCGCATCAAACATATCAGCGATGCCCAATCTCTCTAAAATGATGGGTGCGTTCTTGGAAGCCGAAGCGACGGCAAGCTTGTACCCTTTATGTTTGACCTCCATTAAAAATTCAGCCATTCCCGGCAAAATATCCTCCGGCGTTAATGTATCGATCAGCTTTTTATAATACTCATTTTTTTCATCTGCCAATTGTGCTTTCTGTTCGTGTGTATAAGAATGCTCACAGTTTCCGGCCTTCAGGATCATTTCCAGGGAATCCATCCGGCTGATTCCTTTTAAACCCGCAGCCAGTTCATCTGTCCATTTCGTGCCGACTTCCTCTGCCGTTTTCTTCCATGCCTGTGCATGGAAACGGGCGGTATCCGTCAATACACCATCAAGGTCAAAAGCAAATCCTTTAATATCATGAAAACTTCTCATTTGGAATCCCCCAGAGTTTCTCTATTTTTACGTTAGTGTACAATGTGGATGGCCGCGATATCCGCCCGTTTGCCAATTCTTGCCCGATACCTCAGCAAGAGGGGGCCAGCCTGGCCCGCTTATCCCGCAGGAGTCTCCCGCGGCCATCAACAATAACATTTAACCGAGCCTTAGGATGAAAATATTTTGGAAAAATGCCTCCGATATCTTCGCATAAAGGAGAATCATTTAAACAAAAACCGAAGATTGTGCAACCAGTTCAACGTCTTTTCCATACAAACCGACCGTCAAGGGTTCGCCTTCCAGCAATTCAAGTGACACTCCATTTGTATCCACACCTACTTCAATCAGACGGCCTCGGAACAACAGACGGAATTGGTATTTGTCCCATTTTTTCGGCAGGAACGGGGCAAAGTGCAGCTTGCCATCCCGGACACGCATGCCGGCAAATCCCTGCACAATAGCCAACCAGCTCCCCGTCATTGAAGTGATATGCAGCCCGTCTTCGGTATCATTGTTATAGTTGTCCAAGTCAAGACGTGATGTCCGTTCATACATTTCCACCGCCTTGTTTTCATCGTGCAGATCGGCAGCCAGAATCGCATGGATAGAAGCAGACAGGCTCGATTCATGCACGGTTAAAGGTTCGTAAAAATCAAAGTTGCGTTTTTTCTGTTCCGGTGTAAATTCATCAATAAAATTCCAGATTCCTTGCAATACATCCGCTTGTTTGATATACGCCGAACGCAGTATTTTATCCCATGACCAGTGCTGATTGATTGGCAATTCATCAGCCGGAATTTCGCTCACAGGCTTAATATCTTTATCAAGGAAACCGTCATGCTGGACAAAAATGCCGAGTTCTTCATCTTCCGGAAGATACATGCGGTCTACAATATCCTGCCACAACTGTTTTTCTTCCTCTGTCACATTTAAAACAGCTGCCTGTTCCTGCGAAACTTCCTCTAGGACCTGCAAAGTGTATGCCAAAGTCCATCGGGCCATGTAGTTGGTATACCAGTTATTATCCACATTATTCTCATATTCGTCTGGACCGGTGACGCCGTGCAGCATATATTTTTGTTTGCGTTTGGAAAAATGCACGCGGTCAGCCCAGAACCGGGAGATTTCTGTCAACACTTTGCTGCCTTCGTTTAAAACATAGGACTTGTCTCCGGTATAGCGGGTGTAGTTATAAATGGCAAAAGCAATATCCCCGTTCCGGTGAATTTCTTCAAACGTAATTTCCCATTCATTGTGGCACTCAATGCCATCGAAAGTGACCATAGGGAACAAAGCGCCCTTTAATCCTTGCTTTTTAGCATTATGATAAGCGCCATCGAGCTGCTGGTAACGGTACTTCAACAGATTTTTGGAAATTTTTGGTTCTGCCACCCCCAAGTAAAACGGCAGGACAAAAGCTTCAGTATCCCAATACGTGGCACCGCCGTATTTTTCACCTGTAAATCCTTTCGGACCAATGTTAAGGCGGGCGTCTTCACCATAATACGTTGAAAACATCTGGAAGAGGTTAAAACGGATCCCCTGCTGTGCTGCAACATCGCCTTCAATTTTGACGTCCGACTTTTCCCAGCGCTCTGCCCAAATCGCACGATGGGCATCGAATAATTCATCATAGGATAGATTGTCAGTTTTTTCGCTGATCGCGTTCATCGCAGAAACCAAATTATTTTGAGTATGATAATCCCGAGAGGTAACCACGATCACGCGCTTTTCAAAATCGATTTCCGAACCGGCTACCAATTTACCGCTAAATTCATTTACAACTTCTTTATCATGAGCCGGTGCAGCTACTTTCGCTTGCAAAGCTGTCCGATGGTGCATTTCCGCCCCGACGGTAAAGCGCGGGGTTCCGAACGGGTTGGCTTTCGTAATGGCAACCAGTGATCCGGATTGTTCTTTTTGATCAGTTTGCAATACTTCCCAAAAGCGTTCGCCGTAGTTTGCATCTTCATTTTTAACGTCCGCATCGATGGCTGAAATGATCTTAACGTCCACATCATCTGATCCGAGATTTTTTAGGCGAACCCGCTGGAATGACAATTCTTTTTGGGCAACACTCAAGAAACGTTCAAAGGTAACCACAACTTTTGCCGTACCCTTTTCCACAGTAAAAGAACGGGTAAGACGTGCGTTTTTCATATCGAGATTCAGTTCGAATCCGGTAATCTCATCTTTAGCCAAATCGATAAATTCTCCGTTTAACGCAATATTGATTTTAATAAAATTGATGGCATTAATCACCTTGCCGAAGTATTCAGGATAACCGATTTTCCACCACCCTACACGGGTCCTGTCCGGAAACCATACACCGCCTAAATAAATGCCCGGCAAAGTATCTCCGCTGTAGTTCTCCTCGAAAAACCCGCGCATGCCCATATAGCCGTTGCCTAAACTGGTCATGGATTCCTGCAACCTTTTTTCTGCCCGGTTAAAATCATGGCTGACAACATTCCATGGCTGTACTTCAAAAATACGTTTCATATTCATTCCCCTTTTCCATAAAAATTTACTTTGTTTGCGTTTTTTTAATCAGCGAAACAGAAGCCGCCCCAATAACCAGCAGCACGCCTGACAACAAAATCATCGCCGGCATAGAGGACCCGAGCGCCGGGAATATCACAAAACTTAAGCAGGAAGCCACAATTTGTGGCAAACAGATGCTGCCGTTAAACAACCCGAGATAGGTTCCCATATTCTCTCCTGATAATGCATTGGTCAGAATCGTGAACGGGAATGCCATCATCGCAGCCCATGCAATGCCGATCAGGATAAACGAAACAAGTAATGTGCCCGGGTTGTGGATAAAGAAAACTGAACCGAAACCAACCCCGCCAAGCACTAGGCTGAACGCATAAGCCGGTTTCTGTTTATTTTTCGGTACCTTTGTTAACACAAGAGACCAAAATACCGCGGCAAGGGAATACACACCTGATAAAATGCCGAACCAGTTGGCTGCTTCCTGATAGGCCGTGCTTGACGGATCCACTGCATTCCAAGCGTTTTTGGCCACTGCCCCCGCTCCATACGTCCACAAATATTGAAAACCCATCCAGCAGAAAAATTGTACGACAGTAATCGTCCAGAACTCTTTCGGCGCATTGAGGAGCAATTGAAACATGCCCTTTTTTTCTTTTTGGGCTTGATTTTGGATGCCATGATAAACGGCATACTCATCCGGGGGATATTCTTTGACTTTAAAAACCGTAAGCAGGCTGCACACAATTAAAATAACGGCT
The DNA here is from genome assembly GCF_000290615.1 of Heyndrickxia coagulans DSM 1 = ATCC 7050. Classification (GTDB taxonomy): domain Bacteria; phylum Bacillota; class Bacilli; order Bacillales; family Bacillaceae_C; genus Weizmannia; species Weizmannia coagulans. The sequence goes on along the minus strand of NZ_ALAS01000239.1, from coordinate 12,120 downwards.
CCGCTGTAAAACGAGACCACAACCGATTGCGGCACCACGCCTTTTGGTGCACTGTTTGAAACGCCCAATGCCGTTAAAACAAACGGAAAAATACAGGCCAGTACTGCACCGCTGTTAGAGAGAAAACTTTGGACAGCATAAGCAAAACCTTTTTGTTCTTCATTTACCATGTCGGCGACCATCATCTTAAACGGTTGCATGGCTACATTGGAAGATAAATCCATAAACAAGATAGCCACCGCTCCAAATGTCAATGCTGTCATTGATCCGAACCCAAAGCCAAAACTTCCGGCATTCGGAAGCAAACACATAACTATCACAGCCACAACGGCCCCTACCAACAAATAAGGGATCCGGCGGCCCAGTTTCGGTATCCATGTCCGGTCAGAGAAATAACCGACCAACGGCTGGACAACAAGTCCAGCAAGCGGCGGCAAGATGAAGAAGAAACCTAATTTTGTCGGATCGGCGCCAATCGTTTGAAAGATGCGCCCCATATTCGAACTTTGCAGCGAAAAGGCCATTTGCACACCTAAAAAACCAAAACTAATCATCCAAATCGTGCTGATTGGCAGCGCCGGCAATTGGTGGCTGCCAATTTTCTTGCCGTCTTTAACAGTTGCAGATGATTTTACCCGTCCAATACTTTTTTTGTCGGTATTCACCGTTGCTCGCATGATCAATCCTCCATTCTATTTAAAAGCCTGCGCTCAGGCCAGATATTTCTGGTTGCGTTCACAACCGGTTGCATTCCCCCGTAAACGCAGAGACACCTTCCATATTTATTACAGACTTTGAAGATCCATATTGGTTCGTTCCAGCAGAAGTTTTATTCCCTTATTTTTGGGTAATCCTCATCGTAATTCCCCCTTTTCAAGGCGCAACCGGTTGCATTTTTGCCGCCAATGTACTATCGCTTTCCATATTTATTGGAAGCCCCAACCAATTTTCTTCCAGATTTCTTAGTTCCAGCTAGTAGTTATAGATTTAATCTTATTAAAACCTCATGGCAGGGGATTGCGCAATCGGTTGCATTACAGGCAATAAAAAATGAACATGTTCATCATTTTGGGTCTTCTGCATCGAACATCTTTATTATATATGATTTTACCGGATCAGCGCAACCGGTTTCACAAAATATCCATAAACCGGTTGCAAGATTGGAATCTACTGCATGTAAAACACTGCCGTTAACTGATTTCAAATGGCAGAATGATTTTACGCGGTGGCTCTTCGCCCCCTTTATTTTCCTTATCTGTAAAAAGCAGATCGACAGCTGCAGAACCGAGATTTTCCGGAAATAAATTGATCGAATGAAACTGATGATTTGCCAATTGTAAAATAAAAGAATGATTAAAGCTTACAGCCGGTATGCTTTTGCCAGGATGGGCGCACTGCCAATGATGGTAAAATTCAAAACCGATTATGTCATCAGTCGCCATGATACTATCAATTTCCGGATGCTGCCGGATAAACTCCACCGTTATGCCGTCATTGTTTTCCTTTTGAAGGCGGTAAATCAGTGGGGAAACGCCACGTCTTAAAATGGCTGCCTGGAAGCCTTCCCGCCTGCTGCGCTCATAAGGCCATTCATGGGAAGATTCGACAAAAACCGGGTGTTTCGCCCCTAAATGCCCGAGCAAGTATTCTGTTCCAGCAATACCAGCTTGATAATTATTATTGTCTACATAAAAATCATTTTTATCTTCAACCGGCTCGCCGATAATGACAAAGCGCAATGCCTTTTTTCGCAAGTATTCTGTTACCGGATCGCCTGCATAGGAATACAGTAAGATAAATCGCTTTACTTTCGCCTGTTCAACCATAGATTTCACGTTCTCAAAAACTTGTTCTGTGTGATCACCAATCGCAACTGACAGAACGTAGTGGCGAGGGGCCAGCTGTTTGTTGATGCCCCGTAAAATATCAATATAGAAAGGATTCCCCTGTACATTGTTTTCAGCTGCCGGAAATACAATCCCTACGACGTTTGCCTCACCAAGCGTTAAATTCCTGGCATTATAGTTCGGCATATAACCTTCCGCGGCTGCGATGGCTTGGATGCGCTGTCTTGTCTTTACGCTGATGCGCGGATTATTATTCAAAGCCCGTGAAGCAGTCGAAACGGAGACATTTGCTTTTTTCGCAATATCCCGAATGGTTGTCATCTAAATCACCTTTCTTCAGGAAAAATAACTGAATAATCGGATCGATGCAGAGCTCTTATATAGATTTATTTTAAGCAATTATTCATAGAAATCATAGACTGAATATATGATTTTTAAATTAATTTTTAATATAATGGAAAAATGGAGGTTTGACTGATGAAGCTGTTGATTGTGGAAGACAACGTATCCCTTTTGGAATCCATGAAGCGGACAAAAAAACCTGCCTTGATTCAAGACAGGTTTTTTTGCTATCAGCCTGTATTCCGGAGCCCTGCGGCGATGCCGTTGATCGTAAGCAGGACCTCCATCAGCAGGTGCCGGGCTTTTTCATCTTTGTTTTCGCGTTCACGCAGTTGCGAAATAAGGTAGACTTGGAACAGGTTCAGCGGGTCGACGTACGGGTTGCGGAGACGCACCGATTCTTTTATGTTTGGCGTGTAATCCAACAATTCTTTTTGGTCCGCAATCTTTAAAACCATTTCCTTCGTTAGTTCGTATTCCGCTTTGATCAGGCCGAAAATCCGGCCGGCAACTTCAGGATCTTTCACCAGCCTTGTATATTCTTCAGCCGTAGAAAGCTCCGCCTTGATCAATGCCATTTGCAGGTTATTGATCGTTGCATGGAAGAACGGCCATGATGCATACATTTCCCGAAGCAACTTGAAATTGCCGGTTTCTTCCACATATTTGCTCAGGCCTGTCCCGGCTGCGTACCAGGCGGGAAGGAGCTGGCGGCTTTGCGTCCAGGAAAATACCCACGGAATGGCGCGCAAGTCTTCGAAACGGGCGCTCCCTTTCCGGCTCATCGGGCGGGAGCCGATGTTGAGTTCACCGATCTCATTTAAAGGCGTTGCCTGTTTGAAATAAGACAGGAAGTCAGGGTCGCGGAAGACGAGTTCCTGATATTTTTCAAGCGCATATTCGGAAATTTTATCCATTGCCCTGACAGCTTCTTCGTTTGGCGTTTTGCCATTTTTCTCGTTCTGTTTCTGTTCTGTGATGGCACACATCATCGTGGATGTCGCCTGCTCAAGGCTCCGGTAGGCAATGTCGCGCAGCAAATAGCGCGATGACAGCACTTCGCCCTGCTCGGTGATTTTCACGCCGTCGCCAAGTGTAACTGGCGGCTGGGACAAAAGGCTTGAATAAAGCGGGCCGCCGCCGCGTCCGAGTGAACCGCCGCGCCCGTGGAAAAACTTCAGCTTAATGCCGTATTTGGCACCCATTTCGTGGATCTCTTTCTGTGCTTTGTACAGCTGCCAGTTCGCCGTCATCGTGCCGCCGTCTTTGCTGCCGTCGGAATAGCCGAGCATGACTTCCTGCAGATTGCCGCGCACCTTTAAATGGTTGCGGTAAATGGGCATTTGGAAAAGGGTTTCGAGCATTTTCGCGCCGTTCCGCAAGTCTTCGATCGTTTCAAGAAGCGGGGCGATATGGATCTCACTTAAAATTTCGCCGTTCGGGTAGACGCGGTACAGGCCGGCTTCTTTCGCGAGCACGAGCACTTCCAGCACGTCGCTGACCGAATGTGCCATGCTGATCAAATACACCTGGATGGACCGTTCGCCGAATGTTTGGTGGGCGCGTTTGATCATCCGGAATGTGTTGATGACTTCCTGCGTTTCCGGCGTAAACGTATCATAGATTGAAATCATCGGCCGCGGGTCGTTTAAAGCCTTCAGGAGCACCGCGACTTTTTCATTTTCGGGCAGATTTTTATAGTCTTTCGCGATATTGACGTTATAAAGCACCTCGGCAAGTGCTGATTCATGTTCGCCGCTATGGTTGCGGATATCGAGTGATGCTAGGTGGAACCCGAACAATTCGACCTGGCGGATAACTTTGCGGAGCAATTTAATCGGATGCCCGGCCGGATGGTGCTGGTTCACGCTGTCCCGGATCATATACAGATCGGCAAGGAGCTCCTCTGCGGATTGGTAGCCGCCATTGCTTTTTCCCACACATTCCAGTTTATGGATCATAATCGCCAGCTTTCTGCGGTAAATTTCATCTTTTGTCGGCCATAATTTTGCAGCCGGGATTGTATTTTCTTCGCTTTCCACAGACGCAAGCAGGGCATGGCTGGCGCTTATTTTTTTGGCAGAATGGCTGAGCAGCTCCCGGAGTGTGGTAAGCGACTTTTTATATTTTTCCAATACGAGTTCACGCTGCATCTCGAGCGTTTTCCAGGTGATGTCCGCGGTCACGTTCGGGTTCCCGTCCCGGTCGCCGCCGATCCACGATCCGAAATGAAGATAAGAAGGGACTTTAAAACGCTGTCCGTACGATTCGTACAGATAGTCTTCTAGGTCTTCGTGTATGCGCGGCAGCACGTCGAACAGGACATTGTCGAAATAATAAAGCCCGTTTTTCACCTCGTCTAGAACGGACGGTTTCTTCTCGCGGATTTCGGAACTTTGCCATAAAATGGTAATCTCATTCAAAATCGTTTCTTCAATGACTTTTTTCTCATAACGGGTGTTGGCATATTCGAGCGCTTTTAAAAGATCTGCAATACGTTTATGGATTTGCAGAATGGTCCGCCTCGTTGCTTCTGTCGGGTGTGCCGTTATAATCAGCTCAAGCGATAAACTGTTCAGCAGTTCTGCAACCACTTCAGCCGGCACTTTTTCTTTCCGCAGCGTTTCGATGCCATCTTCAAGTGAACGCGGTTGGACCTGGTCTGTATCTTCCGACTGGTACTCCCGCCGGCGCTTAATTCTAAAATTTTGCTCGGTAATATTAAATAATTGCAGATAGGTAGAGAAAGCGCGGATGACTTCTTGCCGTTCAGGCGGATTCAGGTCTGTAATTTCTTTTTTTAATTGAAGGTAGAAAGCCTCATCGCCGGTTTCCCTCGCTTTTTGTGCCAGGGAGCGAATATTTTGGATTGTTTTAAGCAATGCTTCGCCGCCTTCAAATAGGATCACTTTATCCAGCAGCCCGGCGAGAAAATCCATGTCTGCCTGCAGGGCCATCTGGGGGGCTTTCTTTTCATCAATTTGATGCAAGGATAATCGCTCCTTTCATTTGGTCAGAAAAATGCACAAAGAAAATGATACTTATTATTATACTTGTAAAATGAAAAAAGTCTAATACTTTATAAAATTAAAAACCAGCATAGGAACATTCCTCGCATAAAGAGATAAATTAAGGATAAAACACGAACAATTGAAAGTCAACTGTGAATATCATTCGTGTTTTTACATGGCAAGTACCGGGAATGGAAAGAAAAGAATTGACATTGAAACCGTTCTCTTCTTCTTTGATAATAAATGAAAGCAGCCGGTATGGAGAGAAAAAAGTGCACTTATATGAAGTTGATTTTATGGTCGGCTTTATTTTGCCCGTCGTACTGGCTGTCCACACGATGTTCATTTTTGATGCACAATTGAATGGCTGTACAGTTGCGTTTTTGTCGATGTCTGGCGGGCACGCCTCCATGCATGTGAAGCAGATTCTTTTAAGCGGGCAGCACCCGCTTTTTTGGAGGGCAGGCATTCAGGAGCAAAAATGGCAGAGATCAGTTGGGCGGGATCAGCCATTTATTCCTCCATCCGGGGCACTTTGTGAAAATCAGCACAAGAATGAATAACGCTTACATATCTGGCTTTTTCAAATAAAACCATTTGTGAAAAATGTAAACGGATGATTTTGAAAAACCGTCATTTTCCTTTAAAACCGGGCATTTGGGCAGATAAATTTTCAAATTTTCGCCATAAAATATGTGAATCTAATCACAAAAATAGTGGTATACTTACCCATGTGGAATGAAGGAAAATGAACGGAACGATCCATTTCAGCCATAAAAGGGCATGCCGTCCATCTATTTCACAAACCGCACGGCAGCATTTGCTGCAAAAGTTTAATCGTCCTGCTTTAAAGGAAAAGCAGTATGGAATCCATTAGGAGTTGGCACAATATCCATAGACTGGATAGGGGCCCGCCATGCCGGGCTTGCAAAACTGCTTTCATACAGTGGAAATATTTTTTACTTTTGATGGGGAGGAAGATTATATATGAAAAAAGTCAATCGTATTGCAGTGGTTGGAACGGGTGCAGTTGGTACAAGTTACTGCTACGCCATGATTAATCAGGGTGTTGCAGAAGAGCTTGTTTTAATCGATATTAACGAAGCAAAAGCAGAAGGGGAAGCCATGGACCTGAACCACGGCCTGCCATTTGCGCCTACGCCGACCCGCGTTTGGAAAGGCGATTATTCCGATTGCGGCACTGCCGATCTTGTTGTCATTACAGCAGGTTCCCCGCAAAAACCGGGCGAAACAAGGCTTGATCTTGTTTCCAAAAACGCAAAAATTTTTAAAGGCATGATTAAGAGCATCATGGACAGCGGCTTTAACGGGATTTTTCTTGTTGCCAGCAACCCGGTTGACATTTTGACATATGTAACTTGGAAAGAGTCCGGCCTGCCGAAAGAACATGTTATCGGTTCGGGCACAGTGCTTGACTCCGCGCGTCTCCGCAACTCTTTGAGCGCCCAATTTGGAATTGACCCGCGCAATGTGCATGCTGCGATTATCGGCGAACACGGCGATACGGAACTTCCGGTATGGAGCCATACAAATATCGGTTACGATACGATTGAAAGCTATCTACAAAAAGGAATTATTGACGAAAAGACGTTAGATGACATTTTTGTCAATACGAGAGATGCGGCTTATCATATTATTGAACGAAAAGGGGCCACATTTTACGGCATCGGGATGTCCCTGACCCGGATTACAAGGGCAATCCTGAACAATGAAAACAGCGTATTGACGGTCTCTGCATTTCTTGAAGGCCAATACGGAAACAGCGATGTGTACGTTGGCGTTCCGGCCATCATCAATCGCCAGGGCATCCGTGAAGTGGTTGAAATCAAACTGAACGAAAAAGAACAGGAACAGTTCAATCATTCTGTAAAAGTGCTAAAAGAAACAATGGCACCGATATTGTAAGCATTTGTGCCGGCCGGGCTTCATGGGAGGCCCGGCTTTTTCTTTGAAAAAAATCCCGGCGCCTGCTTAAGGCGGACTGCCGAAAAAAGTGCCCATGCTTGCCCCGCTTTCCGGGAAAAGCATGGGCCTGTTTTTTGCCGGGGTTAGGAGCGGGCCTGCCATAGGCGGATATAAAAAAGCAGCCTTGAATCGATTCAAGGCTGCTTTTTCTTAATTCAATATGATCACTTTGACCGTACGGCGCCCCCATGCGATGGAAGCTTTTTTGTTCGGCATCAGGACATCGATGATATGGCCCTTAATGGCACCGCCGGTATCGGCTGCGATGGCAACCCCGTATCCTTCAACCCAGACTTTGCTGCCGAGCGGAATGACCGACGGATCGACAGCGATCAATTTCATGTTCGGGTTTTTCTTAATGTTATATCCCAAAGCGGTAATATCCAGCTTCGTATCTTCATGGTTATAAGATGTCGCCGTCACATAAAAGGATTTGCCTTGTGGCGTGCTGTGGCCGGAAGATGCGGTGGATTTGGTTCCGGCCGTTTTCCCGGCACCGGCTTCCGCTGGTTTTTTCGCTTGTGTTTCTGCTGTTTTTTCAGCTTGCGCTTCCGCTGCCTTTTCGGCTTCAGCTTCGCTCGCTTGTTTTGCGAGGGCTTCTTCCCTGGCTTTTGCGGCCGCCTGCTGTGCCTTTATTTCTTTTTGCAGGTTGCTGATTTTCGTATTCAAGTCGGTTTGTTTTTGTTCCGCTTTTGACAGCTCATTTTGAATGCTGTCATACTTCGATTTTAATCCCGACAATGCTTTTTCCTTTTCTTTTAAATTTGTTTGCAGTTTTGCCTGGCTGCTTTTCAAGTTTGCCTGCTCCTGTTCGAGCACTTTTTCCTGGTCTGCAATGGCTTTTTTATCGGCTTCAATTTTCGCAAGGTCCGCTTTTTGCTGATCCAAAAGGCTTGTATCAGCGTTCAGCAGTGTCGCGACTGCACTGACCCGGTTGATCAGGTCGCCAATGCTTTCCGCGTTTAAAATCGTTTCAATCACATAGTCGTATTGGTCGTTTTTTTGCATGGCAACGAGGCGTTTTTTAATCACGCCTTCCCGTGCAGAAACTTGGTCCTCCAGCTTTACGATTTCCTCTTTTTTCTTTTCAATCAAATCTTTTGCTGACTGGATTTTCGCTTCAGTTGCTGCGATATTTTCTTTATTTTTCTGAATGGATGATTGCAATGCGTTCCAGTCTTTTTGCAAATTTTCCATTTTGCTTTCGACGGCTTTTTTCTCCGATTCTTTCTTTTGAATGGTTTGCGTATTTTCATCCAATTTTTTCTGTAAGGAACCTTGATCTGTTTCTGCATAGGCATTTAGTTGTGCCGTGCCAACGAATATGGCAAACGCCATAACTGCAATTCGCCTTTTTAAGTGCATAAGACAACTCCCTTCTCCGTACTCTTGTTATAACACAAATAGGCAGAAAGGAAGATTACAATACGATTAAATTCATATTACGAGAATGAAAACGGACTCAAATCATGCGAAAAAGGGAAAAGATAGATTTGGGTGCTTTTTCGCATGATGATGGGCAGTTATAAGACTTCTGCCTCCAGGCGTATGAAAAGCAGCAAAAAGAAATAAAGCGGGTACAGCGGCAAATCACTGTGCTCAAGCAATGGTCGGATAAAGCATATCGAGAAGTGGGAAAAAGTGATAACATAAAAGAATTCGCGGGGGTAAAGGCGAAGAAAATAGATAAAAAGAAGCAAGGATCAGCTTCTTTTTCAATTCAGACAGGATGGGAAGGAATATTCTGTGCCTTTGTGCCGGTCAAGGATTCTTTTGATGTTTAAGAAGTCCAAAAGTAGTGCTGAACTTTTCGATTTTCATTCATGTATAGCCGCGCCGTTTTGGTATGATGATGAAAGCAGCTTTGTATGAAGAGAGGAATTTCTAATGGAAATGGTGGAAAAAGCAATTGAATTTGCGGCAAAAGCACATGAAGGCCAATACCGGAAAGCGTCCGACCTTCCGTATATTGCGCATCCGTATGCGGTTGCCATGATGCTTTTAACAGAAGGCTGCCGCAAAGAAGTGGTCACAGCAGCGCTTCTTCATGATACGGTTGAAGATACTGCGGTGACAAACGAGGAGATAAAAGACGAGTTTGGAAGCGATGTTGCCCGCATTGTTGCAGCCTGCACCGAACCGCCTAAAAATGTGCGCTGGGAGGAACGGAAACAGCATACCATCGAGCGATTAAAAACGGCAGAAGAGGAAATTTGTATGCTCATATGTGCAGATAAACTCCACAATTTGAAAACGATACACGAAGGATTGCGAAAAAATGGGGAAAGCGTGTGGAACGCGTTCAGCCGTGGAAAAGAAAAGCAGGAATGGTACTATCGAAGTATTGCAGAAAGTATTGCGCTGAACCATTCTTTTCCTTTACTGGAGCAGCTGCAGTCGGAAATAAAGCAGGTTTTTGGACATAAATAAGGTGCAGGGGAACGGACATTGCCGGTGAAATAACGGACTTGCTGCTTGTAAAACCGCAAAATGAGGGCACCTGCTTTCATTCGTAATATTTACGTTACTGCAGACGCTTGCTTGTGCGGGCCGCAAATCAATTATATAAGGAAAATGGCTTGTTTGACGCTAACCTGTGCGGGACCGGAGACGCACAGGCTTTTTTGCGTGTACATGACAGTTCAAACGGTTGGAAAACATATAGGTACAACAACATTTGGAGGCTGCCAATGGAAAAAGTATGGAAGATTTATACAACCGATTTGAAAAAAATTACAACAAACTGGGCAGCAAGCCTGATCATTGCCGCCTTGATCATTCTTCCGTCATTGTATGCCTGGTTTAACATCAAGGCATCCTGGGACCCATACGGCCACACAAAAGGAATTGCGGTAGCCGTTGTGAATTTGGACCGGGGGACAGCGATCAACGGAAAAAAAGTACATGCCGGTAATGATGTCGTGAAAAAGTTGAAACAAAATAAAACGCTCGGCTGGAGGTTTGTGCAGGAAAAGGAAGCCGCACGCGGCGTAAAGACCGGAGAGTACTATGCAAGCCTGACCATCCCGGAAAATTTTTCGGAAAAACTGGCTTCCATCCTGGGTGATAAGCCGGAGAAACCGGTTATTACTTATACCGTAAATGAAAAAATCAATGCGATTGCGCCTAAAATAACAGGGTCGGGTGCGTCTGCCATTACACAGCAAATCAGTGCCGCATTTGTAAAAACTGTCAGTAAAACGATCTTTACAATATTTAATCAAATCGGCATTGAACTTGAAAGGGATTTGCCGGATATCGAAAACTTTAAAGCATGGGTTTTTAGATTGGAGGGAGACATTCCGGAGCTTAACCGGATCATCAGGACGGCAGATCGGGATATTACGAAAGCAGACGCAGTAAGAAAACAGGCAGAAAGCGCGATGCCCGATGTCCTGCTGCTTGCAAAACACGGCAAAACCGTCTCAGGGGACATGTCCCGCTTTTTTGGAAACACTGGAAGTTTGCTTGAGCAGACGGATACCGTGATCAAAACCGGACTGGAAGCACTGAATGCCGCCCCTGCAGTCTCGAACCAGGTGAGTATGCTGGCAGACAAAACGAAAATTGCAGAAACAGCGCCAAAAAATACGATAATTTTGCAAAATAGCAAGCAAATCTCTGACGCGTTCAGTGATTTGCTCCGAACCGTTGCTGAAGAAACCGGTTCGGAACATCTTAAGCGTATGGCAGCCCGGTTTATTGCACTCAGCCAATCCTTTCAAAAACAGCAGGACCTAAACGGGAAAATTCTCCAACAGGTCAATAACGGGTTGCTGCCGGAAACATTGCAGGCAGATCTAAAGCAGGAAGCCGGCCGTGCCGGGGCCATCGCCGGCAGCCTGCTTGAAAACGATGGTGCAGCCATCGCCGCGGATTTAAAAACATTTGTGGCACAAGCCGGGCAGGACAGTGCAAAAGCAAACAAGCTGTTTCAAAAATTGGAAGGCAGTCTGCCGGATATCCAGGCGATTCTCCACGATACGAAAACCGGGCTTGCAATCGGGAAAGCAAAATTGAAAACGGCTGAAACGGAACTGCCAGCTGCTGAGAGAAAAATCAGGGAACTGGCTGGTAAAATCCGGGCGTTTGAAAAACAGGGAAATATAGACCGGTGGATTCAACTGCTGAAGAACGATGCACAAGAAGAAAGCGAGTTTTTAAAACAGCCGGTATCGCTGAAGGAAGAAGTTCTATATCCAATCAAAAATTACGGTGCGGGCATGGCTCCGTTTTATACAGTCCTGTCTTTTTGGGTGGGGGCAATGCTATTGGTATCCCTGCTGTCGGTTGAACACCACCATGGCGGCGCATATGCCAGCTGGCAAGTCTATTTCGGCAAGCTGCTCCTGTTTTTAACGATTGCGTTTTTCCAGTCGGCGATAACGGCGGCGGGTGACCTTTTTATTTTACATGTGGATGTGCAGGAAAAAGCCTGGTTTATTTTATTCGGTATCGGGATTGGTGCTGTTTTTACCGTGATGGTCTATACACTCGTTTCTGTTTTTGGCAATGTGGGAAAAGCACTTGGGATTGTCCTGCTTGTCCTGCAAATTTCCGGTTCGGGCGGCACTTTTCCAATCCAGATGGAACCGTCTTTCTTTCAACATATTCATCCGCTCCTGCCATTTACTTACGGAATTGGCTTAATGCGTGAAGCTGTTGGCGGGATGCTGATGGAGGCTGTGATCACAGATATCATTTATCTGGCAGGATTTCTGGCAATTGCGCTTATTTTCGGGACCGCAGCCAAAAAACTGTTCAGCCGTATGACCGAACGTTTTACAAGAAAAGGGAAAGAAAGCGGGCTATTCGAATGAAAAAAGCGGAATAGACAAGAAAAATGTATGTGTAAAATTTTACTCGAAGGGGCAAATGAGTGGAAAAAAATGGGAAGACACTCTATCATCTAAATGTACACCTTGAATGAACAT
>NZ_ALAS01000238.1 GCF_000290615.1 Heyndrickxia coagulans DSM 1 = ATCC 7050 | reverse complement strand
CGGCGGAAAACAGCGAATGTTTTCTTTACGGGCTCACTCAGCTGTTTCGCCAAGCCGGAGGCGTCCCGAGAAAACTGCGCATCGACAATTTGGCGGCGGCGGTGGTTTCGATTCGAAAAGGAGGCGAACGTCAATATACTGAAGCATTTGAGCGATTCCGGCTTCATTATGGGTTTGACGTACAGGCGTGCAATCCGTATAGCGGACACGAAAAAGGGAATGTCGAACGGAAAGTTTACTATACTCGTCAACACTGCTTTGTCCCTGCTCCGTTGATCGAGGGGGATGAAGAACTGGCGGAGTGGCTGCATCGCAAGATGATCGAAGATCGAGCCCGCCCCCACTATGAAAAAGGGAGAACCATTGAGGAATTATGGCAGGAAGAACAAAAGGAGTTGCTTGTCCTGCCGGAGAGAGATCTCCCGATCTTCTCCTTCCACCACGCTAATGTCAATAAATACGGGGAAGTAACGGTGGATGGGGAGGCGTTTGTGGTTCATGGGATCCCGGTTCCCAACCGTGTCCTTGTCAAAAAGGAATGGGATCGTTTCATGGTTTTGTCCCAGGAAGGGGAGGTGTACCTGGAAGCGCCAAGGCCGTACACGAAAAAGCGACGGGAGCTCCCTTGGAAGGACATTTTGGCGGAATGGGCGCAAAAGCCCCGGGTGGTGGAGTATTCGCGGTTTCGAGTTTACTTGCCGGAGGCCATTAGGAAATACTTCATGGAACAACCGAAACAGACGGCATCACGCATTCGAGGAGTGCAGAAGCTGCTGGAGCGGTACACCGTCTATGAGATCGCCCAGTGGCTTGACAAGTATCAACGGTGGGATTTGACGCCCCATGAGATCGGGGTGTTGATGGAGGCGAAGCGTTCGGAGTATCCCGCGAAATGGGAAGAAGCCTATACCCCTTCCGTTTTAGTCGACTATGAAACCGATTTACATGTGTATGATCAACGTCTTTGTCCGTCAAGGGAAGGGGGAAGCCGGGCATGAAGATGGATTTAAAAGAGA
>NZ_ALAS01000237.1 GCF_000290615.1 Heyndrickxia coagulans DSM 1 = ATCC 7050 | reverse complement strand
TAAGGGCAAGATGGAAGAACACGATAACCTGCTGAACCAGGACTTCTCAACGACAACCATCAACGAGAAATGGGTTACGGATATTACGTACATTCATACTTTGAGAGACGGTTGGTGCTACCTGGCTTCCGTAATGGATTTACATTCCAGAAAGATTGTCGGTTACGCTTTTGACCGCCACATGACGACTGAACTGGCTTTAAAGGCAGTAGAAAACGCTTATCAGGCACAACGTCCAGGTCCGGGATTGATCTTGCATTCTGATTTGGGATCCCAGTATACAAGCGAGAAATTTGCAGAATACATGGAAAAGAAGCAGTTCAAACACTCCTTCAGTAAAAAAGGTTGCCCATACGATAACGCCTGCATTGAGTCTTTCCATGCAA
>NZ_ALAS01000236.1 GCF_000290615.1 Heyndrickxia coagulans DSM 1 = ATCC 7050 | reverse complement strand
TCATACAATTCGGGGAATGGCTAAAATGAAGCTGCGTTGTGGACTGGCACTCTGTGTCATGTTAGCCATGGCCTTAGGCCGGATCAAAGAAAACCAGGCTGAAAAAATGAGAAGCCTCGTTTCTTAACTTATCCACATAAAGGAAATGAATTTCAAAAAAAGCGCTTGTGGATCATTGGATTCGTGCGCCTTTTTTTAGATACATTTCTATATTTTTTCAACAATTATCTGATAACAGTACATTTTTTAAGCGTGCAAAATTGACTTTATAGTGAAAATGGGCATATATTTATCTGACAATATTATATTTCTGGTGGTGTTCTATTTGCATTGAAAGAAAAATTGTTAACATCGCAAAAAGCTCTTCAGTAAAAAAGGTTGCCCATACGATAACGCCTGCATTGAGTCTTTCCATGCAATTCTGAAAAAGGAAGAGATCTATAGAGTCAACTATTTGAACTTTCAAGCTGCCAGAAGAGCCTTATTCGAATTTATAGAAGGCTGGTACAATCGGAAACGGATTCATAGCTGCTTGGGCTATATGACGCCACAAGAAACAGAAGACAGTATCAAAGGGGCAGCGTAGTGCTCTTCACAATTTTACAAGCATCCGCTTTACATGGAGTGGCGGGTGTGGCAGGCTTGTTTGCCATGCGAAAGAAATCATTGCTCCTTTCGCCCTTCGCATAACACCACGCCCGCAGAGGCTCCATGTTGTCCGCAGCCACCTTCAATGTCGGTTGTATGGCCAGTGGCAGTGACGGGGCAACTGTCTATCGGCCACCCACAATGCCACTGGCATTT
>NZ_ALAS01000235.1 GCF_000290615.1 Heyndrickxia coagulans DSM 1 = ATCC 7050 | reverse complement strand
ATGATCAGGTTGATAGGTCCGGGGTGGAAGCGCGGTGACGCGTGCAGCTGACGGATACTAATCGATCGAGGACTTAACCACGAAAAGCGAGGGTGCCTTGTTTAGCCCCGACAAGCGAATGTTATGACCGGCACGGAGCCGTCTTTTGGCTCCGTGGCGGGCAGGTGATTCGACCTCGAGGGGCTAGGCACCGGAGCTGGACAATTTTCAAAGTTAGAAACCAAAGCTATTCTCCGTTTACAGTTTTTTCTCCCATCCGGTTTTCAGGGAACACATCCCAAAATAAAATACAGGTCCGGTGATGATGGCGGAAAGGTCACACCCGAACACATCCCGAACTCGGAAGTTAAGCTTTCCAGCGCCGATGGTAGTTGGGGGTTTCCCCCTGCGAGAGTAGGACGTTGCCGGGCCATAATACGGAGGATTAGCTCAGCTGGGAGAGCGTCTGCCTTACAAGCAGAGGGTCGGCGGTTCGATCCCGTCATCCTCCATTTTTATGCCATCCCGGTTCAGGGGCAACCGGCTTTCTATCGGAAGTTCGGGGATACTGCCTTGTGACCGGCACCATACTTGCGGGAATCCTGAAAGAAAATAGATATGTACATATTTAACCCAATATAGTATAATTTTCTTTGTGACAAGTAATGTCGTTATCGGAATATGAGCCATTAGCTCAGTTGGTAGAGCATCTGACTTTTAATCAGAGGGTCGCAGGTTCGAATCCTGCATGGCTCACCATTTATCTTATCCGCGGGTGTGGCGGAATTGGCAGACGCACCAGACTTAGGATCTGGCGCCGCAAGGCGTGGGGGTTCGACTCCCTTCACCCGCACTGTTTAGCACGATATGCGGAAGTAGTTCAGTGGTAGAACATCACCTTGCCAAGGTGGGGGTCGCGGGTTCGAATCCCGTCTTCCGCTTCATTTTATCCCGCCGGTGTGGCGGAATTGGCAGACGCACAGGACTTAAAATCCTGCGGTAGGTGACTACCGTACCGGTTCGACTCCGGTCCTCGGCATCAGTACCATGACAAATGCGCCCATAGCTCAATTGGATAGAGCGTTTGACTACGGATCAAAAGGTTAGGGGTTCGACTCCTCTTGGGCGCGCTTATTCCTCTTTCGGGAAGTAGCTCAGCTTGGCAGAGCACATGGTTAGGGACCATGGGGTCGCAGGTTCAAATCCTGTCTTCCCGACCATGAAGATGATCATAGTGGGGCCTTAGCTCAGCTGGGAGAGCGCCTGCTTTGCACGCAGGAGGTCAGCGGTTCGATCCCGCTAGGCTCCACCAAACAGGTCAAATAACGGCGGCGTAGCTCAGCTGGCTAGAGCGTACGGTTCATACCCGTGAGGTCGGGGGTTCGATCCCCTCCGCCGCTATATTTCGTATATCGGACCTTTAGCTCAGCTGGTTAGAGCAGACGGCTCATAACCGTCCGGTCGTAGGTTCGAGTCCTACAAGGTCCACCATTTTTTATTTTTTGCTTATCATACGGAGGAATACCCAAGTCTGGCTGAAGGGATCGGTCTTGAAAACCGACAGGCGGGTTACACCGCGCGGGGGTTCGAATCCCTCTTCCTCCGCCATTTCATTATTTATCATCGCGGGGTGGAGCAGTCTGGTAGCTCGTCGGGCTCATAACCCGAAGGTCGCAGGTTCAAATCCTGCCCCCGCAATTGGTCCCGTGGTGTAGCGGTTATCACGCCTGCCTGTCACGCAGGAGATCGCGGGTTCGATTCCCGTCGGGACCGCTTGTTTTGGCTCGGTAGCTCAGTCGGTAGAGCAAAGGACTGAAAATCCTTGTGTCGGCGGTTCGATTCCGTCCCGAGCCACCATTGGTTTTCAATGAAAAATATATGGCGGTTGTGGCGAAGTGGTTAACGCACCGGATTGTGGCTCCGGCATTCATGGGTTCGATTCCCATCATCCGCCCTTTGATGCGGGTGTAGTTTAGTGGTAAAACCACAGCCTTCCAAGCTGTTGTCGTGGGTTCGATTCCCATCACCCGCTCCACTTTGGGCCTATAGCTCAGCTGGTTAGAGCGCACGCCTGATAAGCGTGAGGTCGATGGTTCAAGTCCATTTAGGCCCATCTATTCCGCAGTAGCTCAGTGGTAGAGCAATCGGCTGTTAACCGATCGGTCGTAGGTTCGAATCCTACCTGCGGAGCCATATGGAGAAGTACTCAAGTGGCTGAAGAGGCGCCCCTGCTAAGGGTGTAGGTCGCGATTAGCGGCGCGAGGGTTCAAATCCCTCCTTCTCCGCCATTTCTGGCCCGTTGGTCAAGCGGTTAAGACACCGCCCTTTCACGGCGGTAACACGGGTTCGAATCCCGTACGGGTCATACTGGTCACGAAGCTGTTCCGAAAACTGCCGGAGCAGCTTTTTTTTTTGCGTGTTTTTTCACTTCTGCAAACCTCTTTGCATCCCGCCAGAGGTTCCGGGCCCCGGTGCGGGAAAAGCGCAAAAAAACGGCGGAGTGCAACACTCCGCCGTTTTTTCAAATAAAATGGTCAATTAAAAAACTGATGGATAATAGCAAACCAAAAATCGTGTTTGTCTGTGCGGTTGCTTTCATGGCAGGCAGCATTTGCAACGGTTCACTTTTTCCAATAAAGCCTTTAATGGCCCGGACCGGCTTCGGTGTGCTGACAAAAACGAGCAGTACCCACGGGGTTACAACACCGAACAAAACGAGGCCAGCCATCCAGAGGTAGGAAAGGGCAAACATCACGGCCAGAAGCAGGATGGCCCCTTTCCGGCCGAGCAGAATGGCAATCGTTTTTCTGCCATTTGCTTTATCGCCGTCCAGATCGCGGATATTGTTCGACAGCATAATAGCGCCGATTAAAATCATAATCGGAATCGAAACAAATACAATCGGCCATGTGATCGTTTTTGTTTGGATAAAAAACGATATTAATATAATGATTACACCCATAAAAAAGCCGGAAATCAGTTCGCCGAGCGGCGTCGATGAAATTGGAAAAGGCCCTGCAGTATAAAGATACGCAACAAGCATGCAGACAGAGCCGATTACAGCAATCCACCAGGAACTTTGCGAGCAAATATAAACGCCGATCAGCATGGCTGCGCCGAAAAAAGCAAAGGCGAGGTGGAGCACCGTTTTCGGTTTGATGCCGTTTCTGACGATTGCCCCGCCGATCCCGACGGAGTGCTCGGTATCAAGGCCGCGTTTGTAATCGTAATATTCATTAAACATATTGGTTGCTGCCTGAATCAACAGGGTTGCAACCAGCATTGCAGCAAACAGCAGCAGATTGATGCGGGCAATGCCTAAAGCCAGTACTGTCCCGAGGATGACAGGAACAAAACCGGCCGTTAAGGTATGGGGCCGTGTCAATTGCCACCAGATCCGCCAGCCTTTGTCAGGGCCGATTGCTGGAGAAGATTGCGCATTCATCTTCTTACTCTCCTTTTATGCTATTCTTATAGAAATATGGCGAAATTAGTACATTTAAAGTTTAGGGAAATCAGGCCCATGTGTCAATGTATTTGGTTGACAATCTTATTTTAAGCCGTTTTGCTGAATTTAACCGGCAAATTTTATATAATAGATGAGGTATGTTCATAAAAATGTTAAGTTTTCATACGAAAACTGTGATAGATGGACCGGCAAAAAGCAAGAGAGGTTTGGAGGAGATCTTTTGGCTAATGAGGATATATTAATGAAAGAAAAAACGGCGCCGGCATTAAAACTGGTAAGCAAAGTCATAAAATGCCGCACTGCACCGGATCCGCTCCGCCTTTTTACAGCGGGTGCCGCACGTTTTTACGGCAGCCGGTTTTTTTGGCAGGATAAGAATCGCGAAACTGTATTTGTCGGTTTTGGCCGCGTCTGGTCCTGTACGGTCACAGCCTCTGACGGTTTTGCCCAAATGGAAGACGAATGGCGAAATTTGAAGGGGGCGGGCGAAGTTTATCCGGAAACCGCGGAAACCGGAACAGGGCCTGTGCTTTTCGGCGGTTTTGCGTTTGACGGGACGGTTGCCAAGCAGGAGTGGAAAACATTTGGCCAAGGCATTTTCCGCGTGCCGCAGATTCTTTTCACGTTTAAAAAAGATGCCGTCTTTCTTACGGTAAACGGATGCGGCGGAACAGAGAGCGTGCAGGAAGCGGAGAAAACTGCACGAAGCCTTTTAAACGGCAGTACAGCTTTCCCTGCACTTCCGCCTTTAAAAGCTGTACAGGAAATGGGTGCGGACGAATGGAAAAAAAGTGTCGCAACAGCCGTGCAGTTCATCCGGGAAGGGAGAATGGACAAAGTTGTCCTGGCAAGAAAACTGGAGCTTGCTTTTGACGGCGTGACGAGCCCGGATGCGGTGCTTGCGGCGCTTTCCGCCCAGCAAAATGACAGCTACTTATTTGTACTGGAAGAAGGCAGTGAAAGTTTTATCGGGGCTTCGCCGGAAAGGCTGGTAAAAAAAACGGGCCGGCATATTTTATCGACGTGCCTTGCCGGTTCGATCAAACGCGGCCGCAATGAGGCGGAGGATTTGGAACTTGGAAAAGCGCTGCTTTCGGATCAGAAAAATTTAAGTGAGCATGGTTTTGTCGTATCCATGATTCGGCAGGTGCTTGAACCTTTTTGCAACGGGCTGAATGTGCCGGGTGCGCCTGTTTTAATGCGGATGCGCGATATCCAGCATCTGTACACCCCGGTTACCGGGACAGTGAAAGACAAGAACACCACCCTTTTTCAGTTGGTCAAGGCGCTCCATCCGACGCCGGCACTTGGCGGTATTCCGCGGCAGCCGGCCATGGAAGCGATCCGGCTTCTTGAAAAAATGGACCGCGGTTTATACGGCGCGCCGATCGGCTGGGTGGATTACAGGGGAAGCGGCGAATTTTGCGTCGGCATCCGCTCCGGGCTGTTAAAGGGGGACCATGCATCCCTTTATGCCGGATGCGGTGTCGTTAAGGAATCGGAACCTGAAGAAGAATATAAAGAAACAAGCGTCAAATTTACCCCGATGCTGCGCGCATTAGGAGGCAAATAGAGTGGAACACCAGGAGATCATGACAACTTATTTGGCAGCTTTTATCCGGCAATTGTCCGCGATGGGGATCCGCTATGCGGTGGTAAGCCCCGGGTCAAGGTCGACGCCGATTGCGATGTTGTTAGCAGAACACCCGGATTTTCAAATTTACATGGATATTGATGAACGGTCAGCCGCTTTTTTTGCGCTCGGGCTTGCAAAAGAAAAACGCAAACCGGTTGTGCTTTTATGCACGTCTGGCACGGCTGCCGCCAACTATTATCCGGCGGTTGCGGAAGCCAATATTTCACGCGTGCCGCTCATTGTGCTGACGGCAGACCGGCCGCATGAACTACGCAATGTCGGTGCCCCGCAAGCCATTGACCAGATCCGTCTGTACGGCACCCATGTCAAGTGGTTTGAGGAAATGCCGCTTCCGGAAGCAGGGGAAGAAGTGCTTCAATTTGTCCGGCAGACGGCGGCCAGGGCAGTAGTAACGTCTCTTCAGCAGCCGGCGGGCCCCGTGCATCTTAATTTTCCGTTGCGCGAGCCGCTTGTTCCGGTTCTTAAGCCGTCTCCTTTTGCCAGCGAAGTACCGGTAGCGGCAATTGAAAATTTTTCCGGCACCCTGCAGCTTTCAGAAGAAACGGTTGAAATCGCGGCAAAAGAGATCCGGGAAAAGGACCGGGGCCTGATCATTTGTGGGCCGATGGATATTCCTGGCTTTGCGGAGGCGGTTGTGGCGCTCAGCGAAAAAACGGGTTACCCGGTGCTGGCAGATCCGTTGTCACAACTGCGGAGCGGCCGGCACGGGAAAGAAAGGATCATTGAAAATTATGATTCCTTGCTGAAAGATCCGAAATGGTCCGGCCGCCTTGCACCGGATGTTGTGATTCGTTTCGGCGCCATGCCGGTTTCCAAACCGCTGACCCTTCTGCTGAAAAAAGTGAAAACAGCCGCCCATTATATTGTTGATGGCGGAAACGGCTGGAGAGATCCCGTGAAGCGGGGAACAACGGTTGTTTATTCGGATGAAATTGAGTTTTGTAAAAAATTATCAAATGCAATTGTGATGAACCCGTTTTCGGAATGGTTTGCCATGTGGCGAAAATTGAATCAGCAAGCGCGGCAGATTGTTACAGCTTCGCTGGAGGCGGAAGAAACCTTTGATGAAGGAAAAACGGTAACCGAACTTGCTGCTGCTTTGCCGGATGGCAGCACGCTTTTTGTCGGCAACAGCATGCCAATCCGGGATGTCGACACATTTTTCCAGGCAACAGATAAAAAGATCCGGATTCTGGCAAACCGTGGCGCGAACGGCATTGACGGCGTTGTGTCTAGTGCGGCCGGCGTTAGCGCGGGATGCGGCAAAGCCTTTTTGCTGATCGGCGACTTGTCCTTTTTCCATGATTTAAACGGCCTGTTGATGACGAAGATGCACAAGCTCAATCTTTGTGTGATTTTGATCAACAATAACGGCGGGGGCATTTTTTCTTTCCTACCCCAGGCGGATGAGCCGGAAAAATTTGAGCAGCTGTTCGGCACGCCGACGGACCTCGCATTTGAATATGCGGTTAAAATGTATGGCGGGAGCTACGTCCAGCCTCAAAACTGGGATCAATTTCGGGCGGCGCTTTTTGCTTATAAAGGCGGGCTGCAGGTGATTGAAGTCCGGACAAACCGGGCGAAAAATGTCGAAAGCCACCGGAAAATCTGGTTACAGGTTTCCCGGGAAATGGAACGGTATTTTCAAGGTGAGCAACAATGAGAATTAACGGATTAGAATACCATGTAGAAACGGCTGGTGACAAGGAACCGTTGCTGCTGCTTCATGGTTTTACAGGAAATGGGAATACCTGGAATGATACGGTTGCGATGCTGCGGGACGAATTCCGCTGCATTGTGGTGGATATCATCGGCCACGGCAAAACCGAAAAACCGGATGATCCCGGCCGCTATGACATTACAAAAGCTGCCGCTGATTTGCGTGCGGTGCTTCAGGCGCTTGGCATCCGCCGGGCGTCTGTCCTCGGCTATTCGATGGGCGGGCGGCTGGCGCTTACGTTTGCCGTCCGGTATCCGCAAATGGTAGATAAACTTGTACTGGAAAGCGCGTCTCCCGGCTTGAAAACGGAAGCGGAACGGCTGGCGCGGCGAGAGCGGGATGAACAGCTGGCGGAACGGATTTTGGCCGGGGGCATTGAAGCATTTGTCAGCCATTGGGAAAATCTCCCGCTGTTTGCATCACAGAAACAGTTGCCGGCTGGGGTGCGGGGGAAAATCCGCAAACAGCGCCTTGAAAATGACCCGGCTGGTTTGGCGAACAGCCTGCGCGGCATGGGGACAGGCGCGCAGCCATCATGGTGGGGAAGACTCTCTGAACTTCATTTCCCCGTCTTGCTTGCAACTGGCGAATGGGATGCCAAGTTTTGCCAGATTGCCGGAGAGATGGAAGAGCGGCTCCCGAATGCCAAAAAAATTATTTTTCCGCATGCCGGCCATGCAATTCATGTGGAAGATCCGAAAAAGTTTGGTACAATGGTAAAGGGATTTTTAAAAAATTGTTGATAAATTGTCGTAAAATGTACATAAAAAAGGAGGAATCATCATGGCAGTTGAATGGAAAACTGAGCATGAGTATGAAGATATTTTATATGAATCCTATAATGGCATTGCCAAAATTACGATTAACCGTCCCCATGTGCGCAATGCTTTCCGGCCGGAAACGGTAACCGAGATGTATGATGCGTTTTCACGGGCGCGCGATGATGCCAATATCGGGGTCATTATTTTAACCGGTATGGGGGAAAAGGCCTTTTGTTCCGGCGGCGACCAAAAAGTGCGCGGCAATGGCGGCTATGTGGGCAGCGACAATATTCCGCGTCTGAACGTGCTTGATTTGCAGCGTTTGATCCGTGTGATTCCGAAACCGGTCATTGCCATGGTAGCAGGTTATGCGATCGGCGGCGGGCATGTGCTGCATGTGGTTTGTGATTTGACGATTGCGGCCGACAATGCCATTTTCGGCCAGACCGGACCGAAAGTTGGCAGCTTCGACGGCGGTTACGGCGCAGGTTACCTTGCAAGGATCGTCGGCCATAAAAAAGCGCGCGAAATCTGGTATTTGTGCCGCCAGTACAACGCGCAGGAAGCGTTGGAAATGGGGCTTGTCAACGCAGTCGTGCCTTATGAAAAACTGGAAGAAGAAACGATCAAATGGGCGGAGGAAATCCTTGAGAAAAGCCCAATGGCGATCCGTTTCCTGAAAGCCGCATTCAATGCTGATACGGACGGGCTTGCCGGCCTCCAGCAATTTGCGGGCGATGCAACCCTTTTGTATTACACAACGGACGAAGCAAAAGAAGGCCGCGATGCATTCAAGGAAAAACGCAAACCAGACTTCGGCCAGTTCCCGCGTTTCCCGTGATTGGAAAATGGGCTGTCTCAACTGAGGCAGCCTGAATTTTTTTCGGAAGCCCGGCAGTTCCCGCTATGGGCCAAGAAAAACCCCAATTGTTGAAACTGGGCGGGGAAAAGCTGCATAAACCGGTTGGAGCACCCAATCAGACAAAAGGGCGGTTAATCCCCTGTGAATTGTCCAATTGGAGCCTCCAATTGGACAAAATGGCGTGCCTCCACCGGGAAACTGATCCATCAGCCCGTCTAAATAGACAAAAGAGCGGGAGGGGGTGCGCGAATTGTCCGATTGGAGGGCCCATTCAGATAATCCGCAGACACATCCCGCCAGCTGTCCCGTTGCCCAATCTTTGCAAACTTGATTCAAAGATCTAAAACCCATTTATTCAGGTGATGTTATGCTACCCAATTTTTTAAAACAGCGCGCATATTTAACGCCGAACCGGATTGCGCTCGTCAGTCAAGGCGAAAGTCTGACGTTTGCCGGGCTGTACGAGAAGGCGAAAGAATTGGCGCGGAAGCTGTCCGGCTGCGGCATGCAGGCGGAAGATACGGCAGCGGTCCTTTTAAACAGTCGCGCGGAAACGGTAGCCATTCTCCATGCGCTGCAGCAGCTCCGTGTCCGCACCCTTTTTCTCAACCACCGTTTAACGACGGCGGAAATGCAGTACCAGCTCACCGACAGCGGCGCGAAATGGCTGATTACAGAAAAAGCGTTCCGAGAAAAAACAGAAGTGTTAAACGAAACAGCAACCGTGATTCAAAGCGAAGCACTTGGCGATTTGCCGGCTGCGGGCTACGAAGAACGTGCGGAGTTTGCACTCGGGGATGTCTGCTCGATCATGTACACATCCGGCACAACTGGCAAACCAAAAGGCGTCCTGCAAACATACGGCAACCACTGGTGGAGCGCCGCCGGTTCTGCGCTCAATCTCGGCGTGCGGGAAGACGATACGTGGCTGTGCGCAGTGCCGCTTTTTCATATCAGCGGTTTTTCGATCCTGATGCGTTCTGTTTTTTATGGCATGACGGTTTATTTAATGGAAAAATTTGATGAAAAAGAGACGGCCAAACTGCTGAAGTCCGGCCGCATTACAACGATGTCGGTTGTGGCCAACATGCTGCAGCGTTTGCTTCGTGAACTCGGACACGACAGCCTTCATCCGAACTTCCGCTGCCTCCTGCTCGGCGGGGGGCCGGCGCCGCGCCCGCTGCTTGAAGCGTGTGCCGAAAAGAATATCCCGGTTTTTCAGTCATACGGCATGACCGAAACGGCCTCGCAAACCGTGACGCTTGCCCCGGAAGACAGTCTGCGAAAAATCGGGTCGGCGGGGAAACCGTTATTCCCGGCGCAAATTCGGATTGTTTCCGATGGCAAAGTGTGCGGGCCGTTTGAACACGGGGAAATTGCGGTAAAAGGGCCGAACGTGACAATCGGTTATCTGAACCGCCCGGATGCGAACCGGAAAAGTTTCCGGGAAGGCTGGTTTTTCACCGGCGATATCGGTTATCTGGATGATGAAGGCTTTTTATACGTACTGGACAGGCGCTCCGATCTGATCATCTCCGGCGGCGAAAATATCTATCCGGCTGAAATTGAAGAGGTGCTCCTTGCCCATCCGGATATTCTTGAAGCCGGGGTCATCGGCGTGGAGGACGAAAAGTGGGGCCAGGTGCCGGCTGCGTTTATTGTCACAAAAAGGGCAGTCCGGGAGAGGGAGCTGCAGGCTTTTTGCGAAACGCGGCTCGCAAAATTTAAAATTCCGAAAAAAGTGTATGCCGTTCCCGCGCTGCCTCGGAATGCATCGAATAAGCTGGTGCGCAGGAAGCTGCTGGAGCTGCTGCCGTCATGATCGGGATTGAAAAAGTATCGCTTTCTGTGATCAAAATGCCGCTTAAGTCCCCGTTTGAAAATGCGCTCGAAAAAGTAACGGAGCGGGAAGCAATCCTGCTTGAAGTATTAGATAAGGAAGGGGTGGCCGGTTTCGGGGAAGCTGTTGCATTTTCAACCCCGTGGTACACAGAAGAGACGGTGCAGACATGCTTTCACATGCTGAAAGATGTGCTCGTCCCGCTTCTTCGGGAAAAGCCGGTTGCACACCCAAAAGAAGTGAGCGGCCGGTTCCGGTCCGTCCGGCGCAATCATATGGCAAAGGCGGCAATCGAAACGGCTATCTGGGATTTGTATGCGAAAAAGAAGCAAAAGCCGCTTTGGCGGTTAATCGGGGGCGCACGGGACCGCGTGGATGCCGGCGTTGCGGTCGGCAGCCATGATACAGCGGATGCGCTCCGGCAAATCGGGGCGTTTGTTGATGAGGGCTATAAAAGGGTGAAAGTCAAAATCAAGCCCGGCCATGATGAAGCGTTTGTCCGCGAAATCCGGGATGCATTTCCTGATCTCACGCTGATGGCGGATGCGAACTCCACGTACACGCTGGCGGATGCGCCGCGTTTGAAAAGGCTCGACCGGTACGGGCTCCTGATGATTGAACAGCCGCTTGCCGCCGATGATATTGTGGAGCACGCGGCATTGCAAAAGCAGCTGGAGACGCCGGTTTGTCTGGATGAAAGCATCGTAACATATCATGATGCGGAAAGCGCGCTCCGGCTCGGCAGCTTCCGGGCGCTCAATATTAAAATTGGGCGGGTCGGCGGGCTCTATCCGGCGATCCGGCTCCATGACCTTTGTGCATCCCGTGGCATTCCGGTCTGGTGCGGCGGCATGATCGAATTTGGCGTATCGCGCGCCTTTAACCTCGCGCTCGCCTCTTTGCCGGGCTTTACGATTCCGGGCGATATTTCTTCATCCAGCCGGTTTTGGGAAAAAGATATCATTGAACCGGAAATCACGGCGGAAAACGGGCAAATCCGCCTGCCGGACAGACCGGGAACCGGGTTTGAGATCGACCGCGCCTATGTAAAAAAAATCCGGACATATACCGAAACGATATGAAAAAACTGCCGCACAAGACGGCAGTTTTTTCGTGAAAACATCGATTCGAATGTCTTATAAGTGCCTTTACGGCTGGACGTTCGAGATCTTTTCATGAAGACATTCGATTCAAATGACTGATAAGTGAAATTGGCCTTTACAGGTGAACGCTTGGTTTTTTTTTATAAAACATCGATTTTGAAAATGAAATCAGCCCACACGGCTGGAAGCTCGAGGTTTTTTCATTCAAGTGTCTTATCAGTGAAATGGCCCTTCATGCCAGGTTTCATGAAAACATCGATTCAAACGTTTTACAATCGGTTTCCTGCTGGTTTTCAGCCCGGGTTCCTGTATGGCTCACGATGTAAATTTCCTCGGCAGAACAAAGATTGCCCTCCTCCCAGAACACACAGTTCCTGACTTCGCATAACACATCTTTTGCCATGCGGGACACCCCCTTAAAACATGCCGTACGCTTTTAGTTTCTGCAGCGTGCGGCAAACCATTACTGCAAAGCTTTTTCCAATTCTTTTAAATTGTCGTCCATCAATGTAAAGTAATCTTTATGCGCTTTGATTTCTTCGTTCGTCCGGACGCCGAGATGGTGGATGTAAACCGCTTTTGTATTCGTTTCCTGTTGGACCACTTTCGCAATTTTGGAAGGCACATTTTTTTCAAACACGATGTAGGAAATATGGTCCTGTTTTACTTTTTGGATAATGTTCTCCAGCTGTTTTTGCGACGGTTCATCCGAAGTGGAAAGCCCGGCGATCGGAATTTGTTTGATGCCGTACCGTTTTACCCAGTAGCCGTATGCTGCGTGGGAAACGACAACTTCTTTGTTGTCTGACTTTAATACCGCCTGTTTGTATGCTGCATTGACCCGGTCCAGTTTCTTTGCCAGCTGATCGTAATTTTTCTTAAAATACGCTTTTTGCTCCGGCATTTTTTTTGAAAGCTGTGTTGTAATCATGCCGGCCATTTGCTTGACGTAAATGGGGTCGAGCCAGACATGCGGATCGGCTTTTGCATTTGTTTTATCCGGAACAGGAAGCCGGTCTCCGAGTGCCATCATTTTCACATTCTGGCCTTCGAGCACTTGTTTTGCCTTGCTCGCAAAGCCTTCAAGCCCGAGCCCGATGTAAAAGAAAAAGTCGGAATCGGCGAGCTTCAGGATATCTTTCTGTGACGGTTCGTATGTATGTTCATCCGTGCCCGGCGGATAAATCGTTTTTACCGTCACATACTTTCCGCCAATTTGCTGTGTAACATATTCCAGTGGATAGACGGTGGTATAAACCGAAATTTTATGATCCTGCTTGCTTTCCTGTTTGTTTGTACATGCCGTAACAAACAGCATGGTAAAAGCGAGTAGTACGGGAAAAAGTTTTTTCAAAGCGGACGATTCCTTTCTTTGTTTAATTCGTAATGATTACGATTTACTCACAAAAAATATATTACTAAAATCCGCTTTATATGGCAAGAAAAATTTTTAAGGGACAGCAAATGCTGCCCCTTAATCTTTTTTATCTTCTTCTTCTTCGGTTTCAAGCATGCCGTAAGCGCCGTTCATGGTCTGTTCGTGGGGGTCAGCGCCGAAATCGTCGCCCTTTTTTTGCTGCTCTTTTTTCTCTTCCATACAAAACGCCTCCACCTGTAGCGTTTTCCCGAAATGGGAAACGTATACGGGGGGAGGCTTGCGGTTTGAATGCAAAATGGTTTGTTTTTTCACCGGCCCGGAGGAATTAACCAGACGTTCAATGTTTTTTCACCGGCCACTGGTCCGGAACGGGATCATACCCGCCGGCGTGGAATGGGTGGCATTTTAAAATTCTTCTGATTGCCAGGTAGCCGCCGCGGAGTGCGCCGAACCGTTTGACCGCTTCAAGCCCGTAATTCGAGCAGGTCGGCTGAAACCGGCAGCTTGGCGGAAACAGCGGGGAAATCGCAAGTTGATACAAACGGATCAGTTTAATGAAAATGAACTTCAGCATCGATCTGCCCCTTTCTTCGTTTATTTTAGCATGTTTTCAAAAAAGATGTGCAACATATGATTGGATGTTTGAAGGCCCGGAAAAAGGGTACAAACAAAGCAGGAGGTTGATCAAACATGGCAGAAAACGAACAATTAAAGGAAATCTTAAATAAGCAGGTTGCCAATTGGACAGTACTTTATACCAAATTGCACAACTACCATTGGTATGTGAAAGGGCCGAACTTTTTAAGCCTTCACGCCAAATTTGAAGAATTGTACAATCTTGCAAATGACTATCTCGATGAACTGGCTGAACGTCTTCTCGCTTTAAACGGCAATCCGGTGGCGACATTGAAAGGAAGCCTTGAATTGTCCTCGGTACAGGAAGCAAGCGGCAATGAGAGCACAGAGGAAATGGTGCAGGCGACTGCCAACGACTTTGCGATGATCGCGAAAGAACTAGAGGAAGCGATCGGGCTCGCCAACAGAATTGGCGATGACGCAACCGCCGACATGCTTACCAACATCCAGGAAACGCTTGATAAAAACATTTGGATGCTGAACGCCTTTCTTGGAAAGCGGTAATTAAAAGCGGGGTGCGAAACTGGCCGGCCCCCGCCATAAAGGCTGTCCCGCCAAAGCGGAACAGCCTTTATTACTGCAAATATTTTGTTGTCGGGTAAGCGTCAAAGCCTGCGTAATCGGAAAATTTATCTTTCAGTGTCTCCAGTATGTATAATCCGATAAAATGTTCCAGTTCGGCTGTGCTCATTTCGCGCACAATCCCAAGCAGGTCTTTCCGGTTGTAATTTTCGACGACCGCTGCAGAAATGGCGTCCAAGTCTTCTTCATCCCCCGTCAGCCGGTCCCGGTACAGCTCAAACAATTCATCGACTAGCCTCATGCCGTCTCCTCCTTTATTTATTTCTTATTCACTATCCGCAATGGGGCCTTTTTAAACATTTTATGATTATTTTTACGCGATGTACCTCGAAAAATACAAGAGGTTTCAATAAAAATTTCGCCAATTTTTGCACCCGCTTGCGTATAATGAAGAACAGGAGGGATTTGATGTGTACCGGTTTACAGATTTGAACGGCAACCCAGTTACACTTATTTTTGAAAAAAATGCTTTTTCCATAGAGCCGCAGCATGTGCTCGTGCTCGCACGCTACCGCGGAAACTGGCTTTTGACAAGGCATCCGAAGCGGGGGCTTGAGTTTCCCGGCGGAAAAAGGGAAGCGGGCGAGACGGTCCGGGAAGCGGCTCGACGCGAGCTGTATGAAGAAACGGGCGGTATTCCGGAAAACCTTCAATATATCGGGGAGTATTGCGTCTGTGATCAGGCGCGCGGGCCGTTTGTAAAGGCAGTTTTTTACGCGGGCATCGGCCGGCTTGAACCCAAACACGACTATTTGGAAACGGATGGGCCTGTTGTTGTGGAAGGGAATCTTGTTGAAAAATTGCAGTCCCCGTCATTCAGTTTTCTCATGAAAGACGGGGTTGTCGAAACAGCGCTCAGGCATCTTGAAAAATAAGAATGGGGGGAACCCTCATCTGTCTTTTGCCAGCTTTTTCTCCAGCCAGCCGACAAGCTGGTACATCATGGTTGCCACAATGGCAATCAGGATCATCGAAAGCATGACGAGCGTAAAATTAAACACCTGGAAACCATAGATGATCATGTAGCCGAGCCCTTTTGAAGATACGAGATACTCGCCGACAATGACCCCGACCCATGCAAGCCCGACATTGACTTTCAGCGTGGAAATGATCACAGGAATCGATGCCGGGAAAATGGCTTCCCGGAACACCTGTAAACGGGAGGCGCCGAACGAGTGCAGCACTTTCGTGTAATTCGGGTCCACATCCCGGAACGCCGTATAAATGACGATGGTTGTCACAATGACGGAGATAATGACGCCCATGGCAACAATAGAAGAGAATCCCGGGCCCATGCTGACAATTAAAATCGGACCGAGCGCTACTTTCGGCATGGCGTTAAGGACGACGAGATACGGATCAAGAATCTTTGATAAAAACGGCGACCACCAAAGAACGGCGGCAAGTGCCGCGCCGAGCACAGTCCCGAGGATAAAGCCCATGATGGTTTCAAAAACGGTAATCCCCAAATGGACGTAAAGCGAGCCGTCTTCCAACTTTGCCACCAATAACGCCCACACTTTGGACGGGGAGCTGAAAATGAGCGGGTCAATCCAATGGAGACGGCTCGCCAGTTCCCAAAGGCAGAAAAAGACAATTAAAATGAAAAGCTGGAAAAAGCGGACCCGGCGTTTTTCTTTGCGTATCGCGGCAAGGTAATCTTCATGCCGGAGCGTTGTATTTTCAGCTGTTTTCAAGGGACTCCAGCTCCTTCCATATGTCGTTGAAAAGTTCGGAATAGGTTTGCCGGCTCCGCGCTTCAAACGGGCGGAGGCGGCGCAGCTCTTCTGGCACATCAAAAATTTTATGGAGCCTGCCGGGTTTTGACGCCAACAGCAGGATCCGGTCGCTCATCGCAATGGCTTCGCCGATATCGTGCGTGACAAGCACTGCTGTTTTATGGAATTGCTTCAGCGTGTCAAATACCAGGTCCTCCAGTTTTAATTTCGTCTGAAAATCAAGGGCGGAAAACGGTTCATCCAGCAGCAGGATTTTCGGATCGACCGCGAGCGTCCGCACAAGTGCCGCCCGCTGCCGCATTCCCCCCGAAAGTTGGCGCGGGTATTGGTTTTCAGTGCCGGCAAGGCCGATCGTTTGCAATAGGCGGAGTGTATGTTTTCTTGACGCCGGATTCAGCCGTTTTTCCAATTTCAGCCCGATCATGATGTTTTCTTCAATCGTCTTCCACGGAAACAAATAGTCCTGCTGAAGCATATAGCCGATGGAAGATTGCCGGGAACCTGGCAATTTGCCGTCAATCCGCACAATCCCCGCAGTCGGTTGCAGAAGCCCTGCAAGAATCGAAAGCAGCGTTGTTTTTCCGCAGCCACTCGGGCCCAAAAGCGAGACAAACTCGCCTTCCTCCATTTGAAACGAAATGTTTTCAAGCGCCTTTGTGGCCTGTTTAGCCGTAAAATAGGTGTGATTGACGTTTTGAACGGTCAAAAAACGCATATGTGCTGCCCGCCTGAAGGGGCGCACCCCCTTTCCGTTATTTTGCTTTTTTCACAATGGATGCGTTGACCAGTTTGTCGTACGGCACAGTATGGTCGAGTTCGCCGGCTTCTTTCATGATGTCCTGGAGCGTGTTCCAGCCGCTTTTGGTTAAAATCATATCGCTGCTAAACGAGCCCTGGCTGCGGTACCGTTCAATAGAGGAGGCGAGCATATCGGTATTCGTGTCTTTAAAATAAGGATGGACTGTTTTTGCGACCGTTTCCGCATCGGTTTTTTGCACCCATTTTCCGGCCTTCAGCAGGGCGCGGACAAATTTCACCGCTGTTTTTTCATGTTCTTTCAAATAGCTTTGCTTTGCCATGAAGGTGGTGTACGGCACTTTGCCGGATTCTTTGCCGAAAGAAGCCACAATATAACCCTTTCCTTCTTTTTCCATTGTGGATGCGGTCGGTTCAAACAGCTGGACAAAATCCCCTGTGCCGGATGCATAAGCATTGGCGACATTGGCAAAATCGATGTTTTGGATCAGCTTCGTGTCTTTGTGCGGGTCAATGCCGTGCTTTTTCAGGACATATTCGCCGACCATCTGCGGCATTCCGCCTTTCCTTTGGCCGAGAAAAGTGGTGCCTTTCAACATATCCCACGAAAAATGGCCGATTTTTTTGCGCGAGACGAGAAATGTTCCGTCTGTCGCCGTCAGCTGCGCAAAATTGATAACCGGGTCTGCCCCTTTTTGTTTGTATACGTAGATGGACGTTTCCGATCCGACGAGCGCAATATCGGTTCCCCCTGAAAGCAGGGCAGTCATCGTTTTGTCCCCGCCCCATGTGGTCGCCAGCTTAATATCAAGCCCTTCCTCTTTGAAATAGCCTTTCGCAAGCGCGACATAAAGCGGGGTGTAAAAGACGGAACGCGTCACTTCGGCAACCCGCACTTTTTGCAATGCTTTTTTCTTTGAACCTTTACTCCCGCACGCGCTTAAACTGAATGCAAGCAATACGGCAAGCAGAAGCGTGAATCCGGATTTGAGCCACTTTTTCATCATGCAACCTCCTTCAATAAAGTTCAATTATCTCTCATTTACTCGCATATTCTCCAAATTTCATAGGTATTTGATTTACACCTAATCGTTGTCACAC
>NZ_ALAS01000234.1 GCF_000290615.1 Heyndrickxia coagulans DSM 1 = ATCC 7050 | reverse complement strand
CCCATATTTTCGGGCAATGTACAGCCAGTCCTCAGCTTTTTCCTTACGGGGATTGCGTTTGATAATAAAGCTTGCATGGTTTTCTAGGAGCAAATAAAAAGGTTTCCTGATATTTCCATTGTCAAATTGTGTATCATTATTCTAAAGAATTATCATAAAATATGATATTATGATATTAAGACTTGTAAAACGTTTTCCCGGGGACTGCCTTGTTCTGAAAAAGAGGCAGTGTGTCCGGAATAATATTAGCAAATATAGGGATAAGGAGAAGGTAATCATGAGCATCAGACAGGGAAAGACAGACGTCATCTTAATTGGTGCCGGCATTATGAGCGCAACGCTGGGCACCTTGCTGAAAGAACTGACTCCGGATTGGGAAATCACCGTATATGAGAAGCTGGCAAAACCAGGGGAAGAAAGTTCGAATGAATGGAACAATGCGGGGACCGGGCACTCGGCATTATGTGAGCTGAATTATACGCCTGAAAAACCGGACGGCTCAATAGACATTACAAAAGCTGTAAATGTAAATGAACAATTCCAGCTTTCAAGGCAGTTCTGGTCCTACCTGGTCAGCAAGGGGCTGATCCGCAATCCGCAGGACTTTATCCGGCCGATCCCGCATATGAGCTTTGTAGAAGGGGAGGAGAACGTTGCTTTTCTAAAAAAGCGATTTAAAGCGCTGTCAGCCCATCCGCTTTTTGAAGGAATGGCGTTTTCCGACGATCCCGGGCAATTAAAGGAATGGATTCCGCTTGTGATGGAAGGCAGGAAGTCCAATGAACCGGTTGCGGCGACAAAAAGCGATGCAGGGACGGACGTCAACTTTGGCGCCTTGACCCGCATGCTGTTTGATCATTTGCAACGCCAAAATGTCGAAATCAACTACAAGCATGCCGTTCAGGATATTAAACGCACCCCAGAAGGAAACTGGGAAGTGAAAGTGCATGATATTGAGCACAACAGGATCGAATACCATACGGCGAAATTTATTTTTATCGGTGCCGGTGGCGGAAGCTTGCCGTTGCTCCAAAAAACCGGCATTCCGGAGTCCAAACATATTGGAGGGTTTCCGGTAAGCGGGTTATTTATGGTGTGCAACAATCCTGAAGTCATTAGCCGCCACCATGCAAAAGTGTACGGCAAAGCGAAAGTCGGCGCGCCGCCGATGTCCGTGCCGCATTTGGATACAAGATATATTGACCATAAAAAGTGTTTGCTGTTCGGCCCGTTTGCCGGCTTCTCGCCGAAGTTTTTAAAAACAGGGTCAAATTTAGACCTGATTGGTTCTGTGAAGCCGAATAATGTCGTAACGATGCTTGCGTCCGGGGCAAAAAATATACCGCTTGTTAAATATTTGATCGGGCAGCTTCTATTGTCAGACGAAAAACGCCTGGAGACACTGCAGGAATTCATTCCGGATGCGAGATTGGAAGACTGGGATGTTGTCGTAGCCGGGCAGCGTGTCCAGGTGATTAAAGATACGGAAGCAGGCGGAAAAGGCACGCTCCAGTTCGGTACAGAGGTGGTAACAGCTGCTGACGGTTCAGTCGCGGCATTGCTCGGTGCTTCGCCGGGTGCTTCTACTGCTGTCCATGTTATGCTCGAAGTCATTGAAAAATGCTTCCCGGACCGGAAAAAAGCATGGGCACCAAAAATAAAAGAAATGATTCCTTCTTATGGCGTGCGGCTTGCAGAAAATCCGGATCTGCTGCATCAAATTCACGCTGAAACGGCAGAGACGCTCGGCCTGACGGAAAAAGAACCGGCCTACCGGTAACGCGTGGAGCGCTAAAATGAAGGGCCTTTGATCCTAAAGCGGATTGAAGGCCTTTTTTTGGCTGTAACGCGTCTTAACCGGCATTCATTTTGCAGGCAGCCGGAAAGCAGTACGGGTGCAAGCGGAGGAACAACTTTGGCATGCTGTTTTTTTTGGGTGCTATGCAAAGAAAACCCTATCAAGTCGATAGGAATATATTGATTTTTGTCCCGGCGTTCAGTAAAATAAAGATGTTGCTAAAATGCTGAAAATTTCTTATCCCGGGCGGCAGAAGGGCTGTCCTTGGAAACCGGCATCATAATAGTACAGTTCATGATCGTCTATCAAGATAAGAAAACTGCAGCAATACCTGAAAAAGGACAGTCGTTTTCTTAGGAAACGGCTTTTTGTCGTCCGGCCTTTAAACGCGCAAGCACCTGATTCGGGACAGCAACGCCATACATACCGGACGGCTGGCGCAAGCCCGCCTGGATTGAAGAGAATTTTCCAAAATAGGAGGGGTGAGATGGACTGGACCGTTGTGCAAAACAGCTTGCCCATGTTTGAAAAAGGATTCTGGCTCACTTTGCGGCTTTCCTTTTTCGGCATTATCGGGGCTGGTGTTCTTGGCTTGATATGCAGTTTTATCCAGTATTTTAAGGTGCCGGTTTTACGGAAGCTTGTATCGGCCTATGTGGAACTGTCCCGCAATACGCCTTTATTGATCCAGTTAGGGCTTGCTGAATAAGCAAAAATTCCAGATTTGACAAGGATTTTGGCTACTTTTGTCGAATATAAAGTGTAAGGATTTCAAAGGAAA
>NZ_ALAS01000233.1 GCF_000290615.1 Heyndrickxia coagulans DSM 1 = ATCC 7050 | reverse complement strand
CCCTTCAATTCCTCATACTGAATCTGGAGCGCAAGCTCAGGGTTCTTTTTTTGAAATTTTTACACAACACTATTTTATATTTTGATAATCAGAATTTGGCTTGTATCTGACCAAATTTGATTCGTTCAGCAAGCCCTAATTAGGTTTGACAAAAACTACTAAACCAGAAAGAGGAACCTTTAAGGTGAATTATATCACCTCTGTCTTGAAAATCAAATGTGTTTTTTATTTAGAGCTTTTTGCGATGTTAACAATTTTTCTTTCAATGCAAATAGAACACCACCAGAAATATAATATTGTCAGATAAATATATGCCCATTT
>NZ_ALAS01000232.1 GCF_000290615.1 Heyndrickxia coagulans DSM 1 = ATCC 7050 | reverse complement strand
TCAAGCGACCAGCGATGTCATGAAAAATATGGCATGAGATCAAAATTAAATTTCACTTATTGGTGTCCAAAATATTGACTTAAATCCAGAGTCCGTAAATGATGAGAAGCTGTTGCGACAGAAGAACCAATAATGTTGGCAACATCACACACACACAATTCGTCATCCTGACAAAGTGAAAAAACGATTTTTGTTCTGTTTTCATCTGCAATGGCTTTAAATAATAGGGCAACACTACTTATATCGTGTTTAGCTAATTCGCCTTGTATTCGATTCACTTTTTCTTCGTCATAACAATAAATTTCGCAAGTGTCTTTGGTGCTCATTAATGTCACCTCTTTATATTCAAATGTTCATTTGAATATATTGTACCCCCTTTCCTTTTGATAGTCAAACATTTATTTGAATGATAGGGATATTTCATTCTGTTAAAAAGTTTCGGAACAGTATATAGTGATGAGATTACGGGGATATATTAGTGGACTAAATGTGGGACAAGCGTGGACTATTTGTGGGATTTTAGTGGGCTAAACGTGGGATTTTAATGGGATATTTGTGGGCGAATCGTCTTTTTTTGTACCCATCGTTTTATCAGGCACTGCCTGATCCCACACCTTCGGTGGGGGCAAAAATTCCTTATGCTCTTGCATTTTTCTACCACGATAAAATATCAGATATTTCAGAATATTTTTATCGATTTCGTGATACAATTGTAATCGTGTATAATACGGATACGATCTTCAAGGGGGATCGGCTTTAGGCAGAATAATCCACCCGTGGCCTATAAACTCAAGGGTGGATTATTTTTTTTGGTTAAAAGACAGTATTGAAACAGAGGTCAAGGGCAGCATACCGATTCACTGTTTCCCTGCCAACCTAACTGCTTCACGTTTAAACTGTTCAAAAGAAATCTCTCCTGCTGCTTTTGCAATGACTAGATCCTCAATTTCTTTTGTTACTTTTAAGCCTTCGATTTCAAGTGAAGCTTTTACAGAGAGCCTCTGCCAAAATAAAAATATACCCTTGAGCGAGGCTCTGGAAAATTAATTATCCCGATTTTTTTTGCCTTTTCATCCAGATTTTCAATTTACATCCAGATTTTTAATTCAATAGAAGTAAAACGGTCATTTTTCTTCAAAAAAGGGCATACGTATCCCGCCTTCACAAAATGGTTTTTCTCACTACCCTTTATGGAAAGAAAACGTTCATTTAAGTTATTCACATATCCACCTGTGAATAACTTAATTTGCTCTTTGCAGCCGATTGCGTGTCCATCCACAATTGGCCTTTCCTGTCTGATGGTACGCCATATTTGCCATGATATGCATAGATATCATGCATCGATCTACATGAGCTTCAACTGCCTGTTTCTCACGCTTGTGAACACGACGGAGACTGTATCCGTCTTTTAGAATGCCAAAGATTCGTTCGATGATCGTTCTGGCACTATATAACACTTCAA
>NZ_ALAS01000231.1 GCF_000290615.1 Heyndrickxia coagulans DSM 1 = ATCC 7050 | reverse complement strand
ATGTTCATTCAAGGTGTACATTTAGATGATAGAGTGTCTTCCCATTTTTTTCCACTCATTTGCCCCTTCGAGTAAAATTTTACACATACGCTTCACGGGATCATCGAACGATTGGAAAATACGGATCCGGGACGCTTTTTTTCCGGTTTTACCGGCCGTTTCCTTTCTCATTTTTCGGGAGAATGAGCACTTCCACCCGCCGGTTTTTTGCCCGGCCGCCTTGCGTATCATTCGATGCAATCGGATGGTATTCCCCATATCCTTTTGCCGAAAAATATTTGGGATTTAAATTTTTATTTTCTAAAATGATCTTTAGAAAATTGGTTGCGCGCATCACGCTTAAGTCCCAGTTTGATTGGAAAACAGAGTTATGGATCGGCACATTGTCCGTATGGCCGCTGACGATAATGTTTCTTGGCGGGTCCATCACGAGCAAATTGGAAAGGGCTTTGGCAGTTTTGATATCTTCTTTCCGGACCTCCGCTTTTCCCGAATCAAACAGGACATTGTCGCGGATCGTAATCAAAAGCCCTTCGCCTGTCAAAGACGTTTTAAACTTTCCTTCCAATTTATTGTGCGCTATGTACGTGTTGATTCTTTGCTGGGTTTCTTTTAATTGGGCATCCCCTTGCCCATTTGATGTATCTGTTGTGCTGTTGCTTTTTGAACCATTCGTTGTGCTGTCCCCGTTTTTTTGTGCATCATTTTTCTTTTGCTCGAGAAATTTTTCTGTGTCGGATGTGCCGTTATCATCCCCGGATGTCTGCTTCGTATAATCGAAAAAGCTCGTCCCGCCGACAAACACGCCGTTTAAGACTTTAGAAAATTTTTGGAATTTCTGGGCGTCGATGGAACTCATTGCGAACAGGACGATAAACAGGGCAAGGAGCAATGTTAAAAGGTCGGAATAAGGCAGGAGCCATGCCTCGCTGTTTCCCTCTTCTTCTTGTCTTTTCTTCCGCTTTTTACTCATTTGTTGCCACGCTGCCTTCTGTAATCTCTTCCATCAGTTTGATCCGTTCTTCATTCGGCAAATAAGACGCCAGTTTCTGTTCGATCACGCGCGGGGATTCGCCTGCCAGGATGGAGAGAATCCCTTCCAGCATAATTTCCTTGTTTTTTGCTTCGTTTTTGGACTTCCGTTTTAATTTATTGGCAAACGGATGCCACAATACGTAGCCGGTAAAAATCCCGAGCAATGTGGCCACGAATGCGGCAGAAATGGCATGCCCGAGCACTTCTGTATCCGACATATTTCCGAGAGCGGCGATCAGCCCCAATACGGCACCGAGCACCCCGAGTGTCGGGGCATATGTGCCCGCCTGGGAAAAAATGGCAGCCCCCATCTGATGCCTTTCTTCCATTGCCTCGATCTCTTCGCTCAGCACATCGCGGATATATTCGGCACTCTGCCCGTCAATCGCAAGGCTCAGGCCGTTTTTCAAAAAAGCGTCATCGACCTCGTCCAGCCTTGCTTCAAGTGCCAGCAGCCCTTCTCTCCGGGCAGTCTGGGCCCAGTCGGAAAAAAAGCGGATCATTTCTTCCGTGCTCATCAGTTGTTGTTCCGTAAATATAATCTTCAACAGTTTGGGAATTTTTTTCAATTCACTCATTGGGAAACCGATAATGACGGTCGCAGCCGTTCCCGCCAGTATAATTAAAAGGGCAGCCGGGTTAACGAGGACAGCCGGGCTTACCCCTTTTAACACCATCCCGGTACCAATTGCCGCAACACCCAGAATTACGCCGATAATTGATGATTTATCCATTTTTTTCACCTGAATATCATAATGTCTTCTTTCATTATATCGGATGGATGGCGGCAATTTGTAGTAAAAAAGCGGGAAAATATGATGCGGTTTTTAAACGCCCGGTGAAAGGGGCAGCCGGTTTCCGTTCCCCTGGATTTAGTAAGCAATTACAAATTAACGGCGCACTGTAACGCTCCAGAACGCCACCAAACCTGCTTTTTAAACGGGCTTCCCGCTTCTTGCGCAGAAACCGGCCCCACTTCCGGTTCTGTTCGCGGCGTCCCTTAATCAAACAGCCTTTTTTCAATTTTATCCTGGTAATTTTTAAACATGGCGCTGTTTGTTTTGATCCGTTTTTTGGAAAGCATTTGGTTGTACGCCAGCAGCTTCTCGCTCAGTTTCTTTTGCAATCCTTCTTTTTCCATTTCATTTTCGGACTGCTTGATTAAATCTTCAATGGAAAGCAGTTCTTTCTTTAAATTGGCTTCTTCCGGGGAAAAACCGGCGTTCTGCAAAATCCGGTAAGCCATCCGCAAATCTTCCGGCACGCCGGAAAGCGGGTCTTTCGGGAGCGGCTTTCCGTATCCCGGCAGATTTTCAAATTGCCCTTCTTCATACGCTCTCCGGATTTTCTCTTCCGTCATTCTCATGAAATCCAAGGTCGGCACCCCTTTCGCTTTTTTACCATTATACCGCATGCGGGTACATATTTCCTTCTGTTTAAGGGACGCTATAGGCAGGAAGGGGGAACAAGGATGGGACGCGGAGAAATGTTTGGCCACAAAAGAAAAGGCCACCCGGGCCGTTTTCCGAAAGACCAGATGGCCGGTGAAAAGCAGCATAAAGACAGCAACTATGACGACGAGCAAACATTTCCGCACGAAGGTTTAAAAACCGCATGCACAACCCGTAATAACAGGCGCCGCAGCGTATGCGGCGCCTTTCGATTATGACCGTTCTTCGAGATATTCTTTTAACACCACCGCCTGGTTGTGCTTTTCGTCTTTTGCCGCGTAGAGCAATGTAACCGTTCCAGCCTTTCCCCATTCGATCAGCCGGTCCAGTTCCGTTCTGTCTTCCAGTCGGTCCAGCTCTTCCTTATAAAGCGCGGCAAATTCAGCAAAAAAAGCCGGA
Organism: Heyndrickxia coagulans DSM 1 = ATCC 7050; assembly: GCF_000290615.1. Lineage (GTDB taxonomy): Bacteria > Bacillota > Bacilli > Bacillales > Bacillaceae_C > Weizmannia > Weizmannia coagulans. The sequence goes on along the minus strand of NZ_ALAS01000231.1, from coordinate 34,187 downwards.
TTATGGTTAAATTTTTTCCTGAGGGAACCCGTCGGCGCAACTGTCTTCATCCAGGCATCGAGTGCCGCTTTTTCTTTTGATATGCCGCGCGGCCAGAGGCGGTCGACCAGCACACGTTTGCCGTCCCCGCCGGGCTCTTCATAAATTCGTTTTATCCGGTACATCTGGCAATCCCCCTTTCAATGCCTTGCCCGGTCCTGTAACTTTCTTCATTGTTTTCCCCGCTTTTTCTGGTATCATAGGGTTGATACCAATTCTGGACAGATGAGGAAATTTTTATGAGAATACGTGACTGGGATCAAAATTTAAAAGTCCGCCTGCTTGGGGAATCCTTGATGAATATCACCTTTTGGATGTTTTTCCCCTTTCTGACCATTTATTTCACCGAGGCGTTTGGGGCCGAGCTTGCGGGTGTCCTGCTGATTGCCTCACAAGTTTTTTCCATCATTGCCAATTTGCTCGGAGGATACTACGCCGACCGCTTTGGCAGAAAGAAAATGATGGTCGTGGCCTCAATCGGGCAGGGCGTGTCTTTTTTCATTTTCGGATTTGCCAATTCGCCATGGTTCCATTCCGCCGTGACAGCTTTTATTTGCTTTACGGCTGCCGGCGTTTTCGGTTCTTTTTATTATCCGGCAAGCCAGGCAATGATTGCCGATGTTGTGGATGAGAAAAACCGGAGCCATGTGTTTGCCGTTTTTTATACATCTATGAACATTTCCGTCGTCATCGGCCCGGCAATCGGCGGGATATTTTTTGCGGATTACCGTTTTGAACTGCTTGTTTTTGCCGCTCTTTCCTGTTTTCTGCTTGGCGCACTGCTCGTCAAATATACGCGCGAAACAGCACCGGTTTGGGCAGGCGGGCAGCAGCGCGTCCGTAAAAAATGGTACAGTACGCTGATGGAACAGGCCAAGAGCTACCAGGTGATTGTTAAAGATAAAATATTTATGTTGTTTATTTTTGCCGGAATCCTGATTTCCCAAACATATATGCAGCTTGATTTAATTTTGCCGGTATTTACGAAGCAGGCCATTCCTGAAGCAGATTTGCTCCATCTGCTCCACTTTACCGGCGAGCAGCTGTACGGTTTTATTTTATCCGAAAACGGGCTGATTGTCGCGCTTTTTTCAGTAGCGGCGACGAAATGGGTGACGAGGTACCGGGAGCGGAATGTGTTTGTCCTCTCCTCCCTCCTGTATGCCGTTTCGATTTATTTGTTCGGCGTCTGGATTTCAAGCATCGGCTTTATTTTCTCGATTCTTTTGTTCTCGCTTGGCGAACTGATTGTGACCGGAATCCAGCAGGACTTTGTTTCGAAGCTTTCCCCGCCTGAAATGCGCGCGCAATATTTTGCCGCCGCAAGCTTGCGCAATACAATCGGGCGCACGATTGCCCCTGTTTCCATCCCGCTTGCCGGTTGGATCGGCTATAAATGGACGTTTTCCATCCTGGCCGTGCTTGCGGTAATGAGCGCGGGGATGTATGTGCTGATGTTCCGACAGTATGAAAAGAAACGCCTGTCTGCTTGAAAACGGGCATGATCGATGCACAATAGGCTAAAAAAGTCTGTCTGTTTAAACGGGCAGACTTTTTTTCATGAACAGCAGTGTTTTGATCCATACTAATTTTAGAAAAGTTTGCGGGCTTTTTCCCGGTGGTAAATAGACTCTAAAACGATTGAACCCATCTTTTTTTTAGAAAGAAGTGGTGAATATGCTGACAAAAGAACAACTGGCGCATTTCCGTTCCATTTTAACCGCGCAGCTGAAAGAATTTGAAGAGGAATTCGGGGAAAACGGCCATTTCCAAACGGGAACGGCACCTCCTTACGATTCTGTCGGGGAACTGTCCAGTTACGATAATCATCCCGCCGATACCGGTACTGAACTGTTTGAGCGGGAAAAAGATATTGCCTTAAATGACCATGCTGAATATGAAGTCGAAAAAATCAAAGCGGCCCTCAAAGCCATTGAGGACGGCACTTACGGAAGATGCAAAGAATGCGGCAAAGAGATCCCGCTTGAGCGGCTTGAAACCCTTCCGTCCACGCTGTACTGCAAAGAGCACACCCCGGACCGGACCATTCCAAGACACCGCCCGGTTGAAGAAGACGTGCTGAATCCACCGTGGGGAAAATTCGTTTTTGATGGAGGCAAAGATGAATCGGTCGCTTTTGACGCGGAAGACGCCTGGCAGGCTGTCGCAAAATGGGGCACATCCGAGTCCCCTTCCGATTTTGAAACCCCGCCGGACAGTTACAATGATATGTATACGGAATCGGATGACCATGACGGCTATGTGGAAGATTTCGAAAACTTTTCCGGCAATGACATCAACGGGAAAAACGTGGAAATCTATCCAAATGAGGAATACAAAGAATACGAAGAAGAATTGGATGAAACCCGTACGATGACGCCGTTCGGGGATCTGCCCCGAAACGAAAAAGATCCTTATGTGGAAGACGAGAAAAAAAAGAAATGAGCATGCAAAAATCAGGTTGAGGTGCCGGGCCTGATTTTTCTTTTGAAAAAATTCCGGATGAAAGCCTTTTTTCGTTCGTATATGCCGACTGATTTTGCTATAATTTTTATATGATAAAAGGAAATTTGAATCGCGTTTGACAGCGCCGACATATTGGAGTGAGACTTTTGGAAGACAGACCGAAGAAATACATGCGGGAAACCCGCACAGTAAGGACCAGTTATGTTTTTCCGCCGGACACAAACCATCTTGGCACACTGTTCGGAGGAAAACTGATGGCGTATATTGATGATACTGCATCGATCGCCGCGGCCAAATTGGCAAGATGCACCGTTGTCACGGCTTCGACCGACTCCGTTGATTTTATCGCACCGATCCGCGTCGGAAACGTCGTTACAGTAGAAGCCATGGTCAGCCGGACAGGGCGGACATCGATGGAAGTATTTGTAAAGGTCAGTGCGGAAGATTTGAAAACAGAAGAGACAAAAATTGCCGCCATTTCTTTTTTGACCTTTGTCGCACTGGATGAGGATGGAAAACCTACACCGGTGCCGGAAATCATCCCGGAAACCGATGAGGAACGATGGTTAAACCAAACGGCCATCCAGCGCGCCGAACAGCGGGTGCTGCGGAAACAACAAAGTGAAGAATTGGCGCGCTATTTGTCAAAAATGCCGCTGTGATTCTTGTTTAGAAAAAATTCCTTTTGAAACAAAAAGGAATTTTTTCCTGTCCTCCATTGTGAATAAAATTACAAAAAGATTAAATTTGGGGTGCCGGCTGAAGCTGTTTTTCGCATATTTTATGGACTTGCCGCGATCATATTTTTGTAACATAAGAGAATGGAAGAAAATGTAACCTTTCAGAACGAACAAAAAAAGCTATACTAAATGGGAGAGACTACTGTTAATCCGAGCGAAAAGACGATGAAGGTTAGGTGACATGCATGTTTTCAGGGAATGAAATTGGGATCGATCTAGGAACTGCAAATGTTTTAGTATATTCGAAAAAAGAAGGCGTTATTTTAGACGAGCCGTCCGTTGTGGCGATTGACCATTCGACAAGGCAGGTGCTCGCTTTCGGGCAGGAAGCCAAAGCGATGATCGGAAAAACACCTGAAAAAATTACTGTCATCCGCCCTTTAAAAGGCGGGGTAATCGCTGATTTCGATATGACAACAGAAATGCTGAAACAAATTATGAAAAAAATCAATCAGCAAAGCGGCATCTCGATCCGCAAACCGAACGTCGTAGTATGCGTCCCATCAGGCGCAACATCGGTTGAACGGCGGGCCATTGAAGATGTCGTCAAAAACAGTGGGGCAAAAACCGTCCATTTGATTGAAGAACCGGTTGCTGCCGCTATTGGTGCCGATCTTCCCGTGGACGAGCCGATCGCCAACGTGATTGTCGATATCGGCGGCGGCACTACGGAAGTCGCCATTATTTCCTTCGGCGGCGTCGTGACGTATAACACGATCCGCATCGGCGGCGATAAAATGGACGATGATATTATGCAGCATGTCAGAAAAACGTATAATCTGCTGATCGGCGAGCGGACAGCGGAAAAAATTAAAATGGAAATCGGGCATGCCCTTGTCGACCATCCGGAACAAACGCTGGATGTCCGCGGGCGCGATCTCGTGACAGGGCTGCCGCGAACCATCACCTTAAGTTCGTTGGAAATTCAGGCTTCGCTCCGCGATTCCCTGCTCCAAATTTTGGAAACGGTCCGGGCTACACTGGAAGACTGCCCGGCAGAGTTAAGCGGCGATATTGTGGACCGCGGGATTGTTTTAACAGGGGGAGGCGCCCTCCTTCAAGGCATGCAGGAATGGCTGAGCAATGAAATTTCCGTGCCTGTCCATCTCGCGCCAAACCCGCTGCAATCCGTCGTAGTCGGCGCAGGCCGCTCCCTCCAGTTCATCCATAAAATGACTGCGGGGGCCGGAAAATAACCGGACACATTTGTTTTTCTAAAGAAACGGCGTGCTTTTGCCTTTTAATTTGGCAGAAACACGCCGTTTTTTCACCCTTTTGTGCTTTGTTCCAAAGCTGCCGGTTCCGGTTCAGCTGTTTGTTGCAGTTTGATCCCGGAAAGGCCTTCCAGCATTTCCCGGACATCAATGCCGCTTGACGCTTTCAAAGTTTCCTGTAAGGTCGACATCAAATCGGTTGCATAGCCGGTGATCTTATTTGCACCGCCGTTTGCGCCGCTTCCGGTATCGACAACGGTGATTTGGTCAATATTGGAAAGCGGGGCCGCTACTTGTTTCGCATATTCAGGCAGCACTTTCAAAATCATATCGAGCACAGCCGCCTGGCCGAACTGTTCGTATGCTTCCGCAATTTTTCGTTTTGTTTCCGCTTCGGCCAGCCCTTTGAGACGGATGACTTCGGCTTCCGATTCCCCTTGGGCGCGCTGGGCATCAGCTTTAGCCGTACCATCAATGCGGACGCGTTCCCCTTCCGCTTTCGCCATCGCTTCCACCCGGTATTTGTGGGCGTCGGCTTCTGCCATTTGTTTCGTTTTTTCTGCAACGGCGGCCTGCTCAACCGAATAACGGTCTGCATCCGCTTTTTTCTTGACTTCGGAGTCGTATTGCCGTTCACGCCGCAAAATTTCTTTTTCTTCGAGCTCGATTTGTTTTTGCCGCTCGATGATCTTGATTTCCATTTCCTGTGCGGTGACTTCCTGTTTCGACCGGGCCGTTTCCAAATCGTATGCCTGGTCGGCTTTTGCCCTTGCGATATCCTGTTCGCGGCGGAACTCGGCAATTTTCAACTGGTTGAACTTCTCGGCTTCCGCAATTTCCGTTGCCCGTTCCAGTTCTGCACGTTTTGCTTCTTTTAATGCTTCCGCTTTCCGGATTCTCGTTTCTTTTTCGGCTTCTGCCGTGGCAATATCCGCATCGCGTTTGACCTGTGCAATTCGCGGTTTCCCGAGCGCATCAAGGTAGCCGTTTTTATCCTTCACTTCTTTAATCGTAAACGACACGATAATAAGCCCCATTTTTGCCAGATCCTGCGAGGCAACGCGCTGGACTTCCTGTGAAAACTTGTCACGGTTTTTATAAATTTCTTCAACCGTCATTGAACCGAGAATCGAGCGCAAATGGCCTTCCAAAACTTCCCGCGCTTCATTTTCGCGGTCTTCTTTTGATTTCCCGAGAAATTGTTCGGCCGCTGTCGCAATTTCGCCGATCGACCCGCCGATTTTAATAATGGCAATTCCATCTGCCATCACCGGGACGCCTTGTTCGGTGTAGACTTCCGGGGTGGTCACTTCCAGCTTGCTCGATAATAAGCTGAGCGGTTTTGCCTGCTGGAATACCGGAAACACAAATGTACCGCCGCCACGAATAATTTTAATTTTATTTCCGGCTTCGTCGACATGGACATTTCTACCGCCAAGAAAACTCCCTGTTACAATCAATGCTTCATCCGGCCCTGCTGTACGATATTTTGTAATAAAAACGCCGATAAGGGCAATCACCAAAAACACAACAACCCCGATAACAATCCAAATTCCGCTTGCAAACATGCGGCTCCCTCCTTATAATTGTCTAAAATTTTCAATTTTCAAACGATAATTCTCATAGGGCACAACATATAACACGCCATTTTTCACTTCAATCACCAACACCTGCGTCCCTTCTTTAATTTCCTCATCCTGTATGCTGGCTGCCGGCTTGGAGATCGTTCCTGTTTTGCTGTCAATCACCACTTCACCAAAACCGGCTTTCGGAATCGAAAGAATCGTTTTCCCGACCCTTCCTTCCAGGGATTCTTCCGTATAAGCAAGCGATTCCTCAGCCGAAGACAGCGGGACAAGCACAAACACATTGAGCAGGATATCAAGAATCACCGCGATCACGGCAGAAATGGCCATGATCAGCAGGTGGGAAAGCGGTGTCACCTTTTCCAAAATATACCCGCCTGCCGAGAAAAAAGTAAAAAATGCCAAAATCAGGGCTGGATGGATAAAATGGATGGCGTCTGCAATTCCGCCGAGCAAGTCATTGAACAACAGGTAAAGCACCGTCAGGCATCCCGCCATAATCAGCAAAGCCAAATACGCCGTCTCTATCGGCACGCCGAACACTTCCATAAACATTCCACCCTTTCCTTGATTGGGATTTTCTTTCAGATGACGCCGGACATAATTGCTTACTAATCATTACGTTTAAAAATGCTTTAAGTTTCGTGAAAGAGGAAATTTTTTTAAACTGTGGAGCTGCCGCTGCGGATTCGCACGATGGTGATGTTTTACAGCGGGCAAAAGTATGGTGAACATTCCAGACCAGGCGACAGGAAACAGAGCGGCATCCGCCATTGATACCGTTACAAAAAGCCTGCTCCCCCATGAGAGCAGGCTGACTTTTTACCTTAGCGCGTTTTCCAGATCTTCCAACAAATCTTCGACGTCTTCAATGCCGACTGAGATGCGGATAAGCCCGTCTTCGATGCCAAGTTCGAGACGGCGTTCACGCGGAATGGATGCATGCGTCATAAGCGGCGGGAGCGAGATCAGGCTTTCCACCGCGCCGAGGCTTTCTGCCAAAGTAAAGTAACGCGTTTTTTTCAATATTTCAAGGGCTTTTTCCTGGGATGCCACTGTAAAAGAGGCCATGCCGCCGAATCCACCGGCCTGGGAACTGTGCACTTTATGCCCGGGATGATGGGCAAGCCCCGGATAGTATACCTTTTCAACGGCAGGATGTGCGGCAAGAAAATCAACAATTTGCTTTGTGTTGGATTCAATTTCTTCCATGCGTATGCCGAGTGTTTTAATGCCGCGGATCAACAGCCAGCTGTCCTGCGGCCCGAGAATGCCGCCGGTTGAGTTTTGGATAAAATGCAAGTCTTCTGCAAGCGCCTCGTTCCGCACGGCAACAAGGCCTGCGACCACATCGCTGTGCCCGCCGAGATACTTCGTCGCGCTGTGCACGACGATATCCGCCCCTAAAGTGAGCGGATTTTGCCAATACGGGGTGCTGAATGTGTTGTCCACGATAAATGTCAGGCCGTTTTCACGGGCCACACCGGCAATGGCCCGCAAGTCTGTTATTTTCAGCAGCGGGTTCGTCGGCGTCTCCACGTAGATGGCTTTTGTATTCGGGCGGATCGAGGCACGGACCGCATCCAGATCGCTCGTGTCCACAAAAGTCACGTCGATATGGAAACGGTTCATCACTTTTGTTAAAACGCGGAAAGTCCCGCCGTATACATCATCGGTTGCCAAAATATGGTCGCCGGCTGAAAACAGCTGGATCACCGCTGTAATTGCGGCCATCCCGGATGCAAATGCAAAACCGTGTGTGCCTTCTTCGATATCTGTAATCAGTTTTTCTAACGCTTCACGCGTCGGATTGCCGGTGCGTGCGTATTCGTATTTAAAATGGCCGACGCCGTCCTGCTTGAATGTGCTCGCATGATGGACGGGCACTGAAACTGCGCCTGTAAATGGATCGCGGCTGATGCCTGCATGAATGAATTTTGTTTTTTTACGCATGACACAAACTCCTTCTCATCAAGAATAAATGCTGCGGCTGAGATACCGTTCGCTGCTGTCCGGAAAAATGGTGACAATATGCGTGCCCGGTTTTGCCTGCTTTGCTTCGCGCAGGCTCGCCTCCAGCGCAGCACCTGAGGAACTGCCGATCAAAAGGCCTTCAAGCCGGGCCGCTTCCGCAAGCCGTTTAAAAGCCGCATCGTCCGGAATCGTATGGATGGCATCAAAAAATGTGCGGTCCATAAAAGGCGGCAAAAATTCCATGCCGATCCCTTCCGTACGGTGGCTGCGCGGCTCGCCCCCGTTTAAAATCGAGCCTTCTGGTTCCACTATGGCCGCCTTCAAGGCCGGATTTTTCTCTTTTAAATAGCGGGCTGTCCCCATAAACGTTCCCCCGGAACCGGCGCCTGCGACAAAAACATCGATATGCCCATCAAGTGCTTCCCAAATTTCAGGCCCAAGCGTCTTATAATACGTTTCCGGATTGGACGGGTTTTCAAACTGTCCCGGGAAATACGCATTTGGTGTTTCAGCGGTTAGTTTTTTTGCTTCCGCAATCGCGCCAGCCATGCCAAGCGCGGTCGGCGTGTTCACAACTTCAGCCCCGAGCGCCCGCATCAGCGTCTGTTTCTCCACGCTGAATTTTTCCGGCACAACAAAAACAGCATGCACGCCGTAACGGATCGCAGCAAGCGCAAGCCCGATGCCCGTGTTGCCGGCCGTCGGTTCTATGATCGTCCCGCCGCGTTTCAGCCTGCCTTCCTGAAACGCGCGCTCTATTAAATAAGCGCCGAGCCGGTCTTTCACGCTGCCGCCCGGGTTAAAATATTCCAGCTTTGCAAACAGGCGCACGCCTTTTGGCAGATCAAATGCGGTTAATTCAACCAATGGCGTGTTGCCGATCAGTTCGTGCACGCTTTTCGCAACCTTCATTTCGCTCGTCTCCTGTTATCAGGCAAATACTTGTGTCCACTCATCACGTTTTGCCAGCATTCTCCGGGCAATTTCCTTTGCGCCTTCCAAAGAATGGCTTGCCGCCCAGCCGCACTGCGTTTCATTGCAGGCCGGCACTTCCGTGGCATTCAATACATCGCTTAATGTTTTTTCAATGATGCCAAGCACCTCGTTATCATCATCCAAATTGATAACGGAAAAATAAAAACCGGTCTGGCAACCCATTGGGCTGATGTCGACAATTTTATCCGTGTAATTGCGGGCGAATTCCGCCATCATATGCTCGAGCGAGTGGAGCCCCGGCATATCCATATGTTCCTTGTTCGGCTGGCAGAAACGGATATCGTATTTGCGGATGACATCGCCGTGAATCCCTTCTTTTATTCCTGCAAGGCGGACATATGGCGCTTTGACTTTTGTATGGTCCAAATTAAAGCTTTCTACGTTCATTTTTTTCATCTCTGTCATGATGATCATGCTCCTTTCATTTTTGCATCCATTAGCCACACAAACCGGTTCATCTTCCGGAAAGAGACATCAAAACCATTTTCCTCAAAGATGGAAGATAAAACGGGAATGGTGGTGTAATATTCCGTTTCAAGATCTTCCGCAAGCCGGCAGAATCCTCTCGCTTTGGCTTCCCTGATCATCTCCTGTTTTGCTTCTTCCGTCTCAAAAACCGTATCGGCGAACACGATTTTGCCGCCCGCCTTTAACCGGGTACGGAAAAGGGAAATGGCGGCCCTTTTTTCTTCGTTTGTCAAATGGTGGAACGCATAAGTGCTGGCAAATGTATCCGCCTTTTCCTGCACATGAAAATTCAAAAAATCCCCGTCTATTATTTTAACATCCGGATGCTTTTTTTGAGCGATTTTTCTCATATTGGCAGAAGGTTCTATCCCGATTATCTTCAGCCCTTTTGCCAAAAGCTTGCCCGTCAAATTGCCTGTTCCCAGGCCGAATTCAACAACAAAACCAGTTGCCCGGTCTCTGACGGCATCCAAAATTTTATCGTATTGATAGAATACTTCTTCGTATTCGGCATCATGTCCGGTAACGGTTTGATCATAGGAGCGAGACCATTCATCGAACAGCGCGTCAAACTCCCTTCCCAATCAAATCCCCCATTTCCCATAAAATAACTCTGAATTAAATGTAACACGCCCCTTGTTTTTTCGCAAAAAAAATGTGAAGGATTTATTCCCATTTTTAACATGTATACTTTTATTTCCTGTCATTGTATTTTAAAATATGCTTAAAGGAGTGAGATGTGATGACATTGTTAGATGAAGTACTTGCATTTAACCAGGAATTTGTGGAGAAAAAAGCGTATGAGCCTTACCTGACTTCCAAATTCCCCGACAAACGGATGGTGATTTTCACATGTATGGACACGAGGATCATTGAATTGTTACATAAAGCAATGAATATTCAAAACGGAGACGCGAAAATCGTAAAAAATGCAGGCGCCATTTTAACGAGCCCGTTCGACAGCACGATGCGGAGCCTGCTTGTCGCCATCTATCAGCTGAAGGCGGATGAAGTGTTTGTGATCGGCCACTATGACTGCGGCATGACCGGATTAAAAGGCGAAACCGTCCTTGAAAATATGAAAAAACGCGGAGTTGAAGAAAATGCGATTGAAACACTCGTTCATGCGGGGATTGACCTCGACGAATGGCTGAGCGGTTTCGAAAAGGTCGAAAGCAGCGTGAAAAAGAGTGTCGGCATCATTAAAAACCACCCGCTGATGGACAAAAAAGTGCCGGTCCACGGGCTTGTCATTGACCCGGAAACCGGGAAGCTTGATCTGATCGTAAACGGCTACGAAAATTAAAACCGGTTTAATCCGGGCGTACGGGGTTTTCCTCTTTTTTTAACCGAAACTTCATGAAATGATGATGTTGCTTTCATTGTTTTTTAGGGTCACCGGTTTACAATCAATCATGTAGCGAGGACAGCAGAGCAGGAAGCATGCTGGACAAATACCCACTGTTTTACCCCCTCTTTTTATGTCGGCCTGTGTGCCGTCTTTTTTTGAGCAAAAATTTAAGGGAATTTTAAGAATGGAGATCGGATAATAGCGTGTAGGAAAATTATTATGAAACAGCTCCACCGCAAGCACGGGACCAGGTGTCAATCAGCAGTGAAGCCTACGAGCGGTATAACTGGCCATTTGCAGATTCAGGCACCGGTAATGCGTTTGGGGTTTTATGGCGGCAGACAGGATGGCGGAGGGCGATTAAAAGCACAAACCCGTTGCCGCTCTTCCCAATAACCCGAGCCCCGGACTTGACCAGCGGCAAAGCCTATGAACAGAATAACCGGCCATTTGCAGATTCAGGCACCGGTGATCCGGTGACCACCATATGGCTTTTACGGCGGAGGATGAATGGGGCTTCAGATGAAAAAAACGGGTAAAGGCCGCTTGTACGGCTACTTTACCCGTAATCTTTCCCCCACACGGATGGTATAATCATCATCCAGATTATTCCATTTTTTAATTTCTTTGATGGTTGAGCCGTATGCTTTGCTTAAAGCGTATACGGTATCCCCCTTAACGACTTTGTGATACGTTTCACCGCTTTTTTTTTTTGAGCCCGAAAGCTTTTGCCAGCCCGTTGACATGCCCCTGCGCCACATCCTCAATCCAGCTGCTTTGCTTCATTTTTTTCGCATCACTTGCCGTGTCAATAAAGCCGTTTTCAGTAAGGAGCGCAGGCATGATTGATTCCCTGAGCACATGAAAATCGGCCTTTTTTCTGCCCCTGTCTTTTAAATCATTCAGCTTCAGCACTTCCTGGTGGATGGTTTTCTGGTAGGTTTCTGTCGTGATGCCGGCTTCGGGATAAATATAGCTCTCAAAACCCGTTCCATTTCCTGAATTGATATGAATGGAAAGAAAAAAAGTGGCGCCCCAGCTGTTGGCGGCATCCGTCCGTTCTTTCAATGACACAAATTTGTCCGTCGTCCGCGACATTTTCACTGAAACATTTCGGTAATGGTTTGTTAGAATGTCGTGAATCTGTTTGGCAATCGCCAAAGTGATGTCTTTTTCCTCCATCCCGTTTCCCACAGCACCTGGGTCTTTTCCGCCATGCCCCGGATCAAGAAACAGTTTAAACAAATGCTTCACCCCTTTTCAACCATGCTCAATTTCTACATATCTTTTTTAAAGAGAAACGGTTACTTTCCCGCCCTGTTTTTTTGCACAAATGGAAACCATCCGTTTTGCCGGCAGCAGGGAAAATTCCCCAATAACCTGGCAAAGCTAAGTGGGACAGATGCAAATGACAAGGGGTCGGATTATCGCATGGAAAATGAAGAACCTGGCCTGTTGCCTCGCACAATTGAACCTATCTTTACAATATCGTATGTAAAGCATGTTTCATGTGTGACAGGATTGTCCGCCTGGATTCCGCCTGGATTTCTCCGCAATCGTTTTACGGAAAAGTTTATGTACTTGCTTCTTTTAGCGTTTTGGCAATTGAATTGCGGGAAGAACCATGTGTTTTGCTAAAAAGCAGGGGTATTGACACAAAACGGCAGATTCACTATAATATTTAAGGTGACTAGAACGGATATTATAAAGTTACGGCTCCGTAGCTCAGTGGATAGAGCGTCGGTTTCCTAAACCGTGCGTCGGAGGTTCGAGTCCTCTCGGGGCCGCTAAAAGAAGCGCCCGCAAGCCTTTAATAATAAGGGGTTGCGGGCGTTTTGCATTTTTTTCGTGCAAAATGAGTGCATCATTACTTTTCCCTTAAAAAAGTGCGGAGCGGAGGAAAATGAACAAAATTCAATGAATCAGTCCGAGCCGCATTGCTTTTACGGCGGCTTCCGTCCGGTTTCTGGCGTGAAGGCGTTTCATCAGGCTTGAGACATAATCCCGGACCGTATACTCGCTCAAATGCAGCATTTCCGCTGCTTCCGTCGTCGAGGCCCCGTCCGCCAAGAGCTGCAGAATATGGATTTCCCGGGCGGACAACTGGACAAGTTCCGGCTGCTTTTCGTCCCACTGGTTCGCTTTTAAAAACTTGGCCAGCAGTTCACCTGCGCTCTGGCCGAACTTCAACAGCGCTGTAAATGTGCTGCTGTCCACTTCAAAAAACTTTCCAGGCCCCTGGTCCAAAATGGCACCGCCAATTAACACCCCTTCTGACGGCACATAAATCGGGGCGACCACGACCGATTCCAGCTCAAACTCCTTCACATACTGCATCGGAAACTCTTCTGAAGCTTTTGGGATATACAGCGGCTGGAAATGCTGTACCATATTCACCTGCTGCCCCTTTCCTAGCAATATTTTAGAAATGGACGGAAAACGGTCGATCGTCTCCTTTATATTCCGAATTGCCGTATTGTTAAAATGGTAGCCGAACAGGCCGAATCCCGCCGCATCGCTTTGCGAATAACGGAACAGGGCACAGCGCTCGAACGGCAAATATTGTGCGTAACCGAAAGCGATGTTTTGGATCGCTTCATTTAAATCCTGGGAGCGCATAATCCATTCGTTAAACAAAATGACTGCGTCTTTCCACTGGTCGCCCGCATATACTTTTCCGTTCCGTTCCTCCTCCATCTGCAACAAATGCATCGCATATGTCAAAAACGGGATGGTGGCCGAAACATCCTGGTCGCTCATACAAAAAATCAACGTCTCATTTTTCCACGGCACCGGAAACACATCCCGCCTTTCATCCGGTTTCCGCCGCGGCGTCCGCTTCAGCAGCGCTTCCGACAGCCAGAACCATGAAGGATCCACCCGTTCAAAAAGCCCGTTGTCAATCGCGTTCTCCTCCATCCCGATCACTTTCTTCAGCCGGTATCCCCCGTCCACATGGCTGACCCTTGCAATCCACTCAATCCGGAGCTGTTCGGATTTGGTAAGCTGCTCACAAAATGAATCCATATGAAAAGTTTCCTGTTTGGAAATGAGCAGCATTTCTTCACAAATTTTTGAAAACAGGTACTGGACGGAAGGATGCAAGTGAAAAGACCGGGTCGTGCTTTCTTTTATGGCTTTATGAACAGAGTTTTCAATTAGGGTTAAAATAAAAATGAGAACATGCGGTTCCGGCGGGCGGCGGAATTCCTTCACCCATTGCGACCGGATATCGTCAATCAGCGTTTCAACCGATTGCTGGCCGGAACGGAAAAAGGCGACAAAACAATTGAAAGCGAATTCAAAAGCATCCGCGCTGCCTTTATGTGTTTCTCTCAAATACTGCAAAATTTCCGTGCATTCCGCAATAATTTGCTGCTGGTGCGACCGCAAAAGATCTACCCCGTGTTTCATGACCATGTTCATATGCGCATTTAATGACAGCGACACCTTTCTCCCTCCTTCGTCTAAACCCCCTTGCCAGTGTTTTTTCCTATAATATTATCATAATCGGGCCGGGTTTTCGCGTTAAAAATCAAACCGGTTTTCCGATACGATATTTGTAGGCCATAAGCCGTTGAATTCCCTACAATAATAGGAATATATTTTTTTGTCTAAAATGAATAAAATAAAGAAAAATGTAAGCGATACCATTCGGAGAGGAGGAACTTTTCCCACCAAAACATTTTTCATGCCATCTTTTTTAAATGATCAAGTATTAAAGGGGAGGATTGTTACATGAACGAAGGGGCATTAGTCTTACAAGGGAGAACTTCAAAAAAATGGTTTTTTACCGCTCTGCTTTCAGGCCTTATTTTTCTGGGGGGACTTTTAGCGGTACTCGGCATTAACGGGGTTGCCGTTGCAGCAACTGTCGGCGGCATCGGCAAATTCAATGTTTCATTCAAGGAAATGCAAGGTACCGGGTTTAAATTATACGGGAGTTTATATGGGGACCCTTCCAAAGGGCAGGACCATGTCAAGCCAGTCTTTGTCAATGAAATTGATAAAGTGACGATTCAAGACTTGGTTATTAAAAAAGATGTTAAGATTCCAGTTCTCGGCGATTACCAGGTAAGAATTACGGCAGGCGACGGAAGCACACCTGTACACCTTGACGGGGTAATTCAAAAAGCTGCGCTTGTACAGGGGGATGCAGTCTTCACCAATATGAATATTTCAGAAAATTATGTCACTGCCGATGACCCTCAAGCTGCTTCAAAGGCATTTACGCAAGGGGCAGATACTTTAACGATCAAAGACGGCAGCCTGGATACACATTATCTTTTCCAAAAAGTCGCAAATCTGCCGAACCTCAAAGTGCAGTTTGTCAAAAAATAGGCTTTTCCTCAAGGAGTGATCATAATGGGCAAGTTCCATATGTTTCGCATGAATTTTAGAAACTGGAGAAGAAGCCGGCCATTCTGGGGGGCAACGTTTACGTTGCTCTCCGGGATGATCATTTTATATGTGCCGGTCCAACTTCTTGAAATTGCAGCCGCGCCCGGTAGCATGGTGTCGATCGGCCTTATTTTCGGCGGCTTGATTTTTCTGATCGGCGGAATGGGTTATTTTTTCCCGAAGTTTAATATGGTGTTCGGCATTTTGGCCATTTTCCTGTCTGTCCTTTCCATCATGGGGGCGATGGGCGGATTTTTCATTGGAACCCTGCTCGGTATCATCGGCGGGTCTTTATCTGTTTCATGGCGGGTAATCAGGCAGGAGGAAGTGCCGGCTAGTGTTGGGACGATGGAAGAAATTGCCGCAGGGAGTGCAGAAGAAAGATAAAGACTATACACAGAAATGGTGAGGCAAGTGAAGAAAACAAAATCTTTCCTATTGACAGCCGCATTTATTGCATTTAATTTTTGCTTTTTCACAAACATTTCAGTGGCTGAATCCCCCGCAACAGACGGCTTCATCATTGAAGCAGACCGCGTGGAAGGCGTGATGCTTCCGCCCGAGATTACAGCAGGCGATACAGCAATAAAACAAAATCAGGTCATGCTCCGCCTGCAGTATGCGGATGTTACCATTTACGGACTGAAAATCACAAAAGTGCTGCAAACGCCCGAGGGACCGGTGACGATCCATATGAATGCACCCGGCCCGATCCAATTGAAAAATATGAAGGACGATGCTACAAAGGTGGACTTTGGCAGCATTTACGTCCCGGAAAAAGCCGGACAAATCGGCATGAAAAACGTCCGCCTTGTTGCCCATCAACAGCTTGCCGACAATGCGGATCTGCCGGGCCTTGACCTTTCGATGGAAACCGGCGCAGCCAATATTGACACTTCCGGTTCCGATGAAGAAACGTTGCGAAAACAGGCCGATCAGCTGACACAACTGCTTAAGGGCGGGACTTCTGATCAAAACAAGGAAGAAAAAAACGGCAAGCCTGTTACGGCTGATAAAGCAAAGGCTGGCACGCAGGATAAAGCGAAAACAGAAACACAGGATACAGAAAAACAGCACGATGCGAAAACGGATGGCAAGGTTACGGATCAAAATAAAAATAAAAATAAAAAACCAGAAAACGCGGATGATACAAAAACAAAGAATGCTGAGGGAACAGAATCGGACAACACTGGCACAAAACCTGCTTCCGGCCAGGAGACGGAAAAGAATGGCACCCCTGCAAAGACTGCTCCCAGCCAGAGCACAGATAAAAATGTTCAACAAAAAGAAGGCAGCAACGCCGGAAATTAGGGGCGCACTGCCTTCTTTGCCATTATTGGAATAATCCCCGGATCGCGTCAAAGATGTTTTGGAAAAAGTCTTTTACGCTTTGCCAAAAATCTTTGTCTCCGGCTGCTTTATTGATCTTATCGCTCAGTTTGTCCGACAAGGAACTCAACTCGCTTTTGACCGAGTCAAAATTGATGTTAAGCTTGCGCATCTGGTCAAATAAATCATACAGCAGCTGGCGGTCGGAATCGCTCAAATTGATGTTTAAATCTTTTAATTTATCATCGACGATTTTTTCAATATCTTCTTTTGTGGCCGGATGCTGGTCCGCAATTTCCTGCTTAATTTCCGTAAGAAGTTGGGTCACTTTGTCATTGCTTAACCCTTCCTTTTTCGCCAGATCCGTTGCGACACTCAGTTCCTGGCTGGCCACTTCCGTCCGGTCTGAATCAAGTTTATCCCCGGATTTACTTGAATCGTCGTAAGCTTTATAAATACCGACAAGCGCTGAATGGCCGGTTACTTTGAGCGGAGAAGCCACTTCCACTTCCGCATTTTTAATCCCGGCAGTGAGCAGCGCATTTTTATACATATCCGCTGTCACTTCTGTAATATTCTCCGGTGTGACAATATTCACCTGGACACCGCCGGAATCCGTTCTTGTAATTTTTGCGGATGAGTACATATTCGAATTGCGGTTGCCGTCAGGAATGTAATGGACAAGATCATCGCCGGTTACGGTAATCTCTTCCACATTGTTTGCATCGTCCACGCCAAGTTCCTTTTCCACCTCTGCCTTTTGCGAGGCAGAAAGCGCCGCACCGGTTACAACGATCGGTTTCCCGTATTTTTCATCGATCACTGTACTATTATCGCCAGATGCTTTTGCCACCCCGTTCATGCTGAATCCAAGCGCAATCATAGCGATGAACCAAATCAAGCCCAATCTTTTTAGCATTCTTTTTACGCCTCCTTTTTTGAAATGTTGCGGGCTTGCCGCCTGCCATTTCAAAAGATGCCTGCAAATCAGCCCATCGTGATGCATCATTTTTATTATACACGATTGCACCGTCCGTTTTCCCTAAAAATATGATGAGAAAACCCGGGCCTGGTGCGGGGAGATGCAACTGGATTGATTTTTCAGCGGCAGCAAAAGTATCGCCGGTTGCCCCGTTTGCTGGCAAGAGCGAAGAAAACTTGACCCATTCCTTTTATGGCAGCGGTTTCAAAAAAGGAAGATTTTATACTAAAATAAAAACAGAAGGTACGACACAACAAGAAAGGTGTTTGAAGATGGGCACACAATTGCATTCATTCCCGTGTCTTCATAGAATTCAAACGATGTACAGCGAATTTAGCGCAAAAGAACGGAAAATTGCAGACTACATCCTTGAGAACCCGCAGCGTTTGGTCCACAGCACGATCAACCAGGTGGCGGATCAGTTGCTTGTTGCCGATGCGACGGTATTCCGGTTTTGCAAGCGCATCGGTTTCAGCGGATTTCAGGCGTTGAAGATTGCGCTCGCTGCGGAAGCCGCCCGCCCCGGGAAAAATATGGACGAAGCAGTGAAAGATACCGACAATGAAAAAGCAGTTGCCATAAAAGTGTTTGAATCCAATATCCAAACCTTGCAGGATACGATCCATACATTGAACCAAAAACATTTGCATGAGGCCGTTGAATGGATTTGCCGTGCGAAGCATATTGTGTTTTACGGCTGCGGAAGTGCGTCCGTTATTGCCCTTGACGCCCTCGAAAAATTTTTGCAGACGGATTTGGCTGTCACGGCTTATACGGACCCCCATCTGCAGCTGTTGAGTGCGGCAAGATGCACCAAAGAAGATGTGGCGGTTTTCATTTCTCACGCGGGCGCGGACAAAGAGATGCTGAAGTTGCTCCAGGCCGTTCAGAAAACCGGGGCGAAAACGATCGCGATCACGCAATTTGCAAAATCGCCGCTAAGCCAGAAAGCCGATGTCCCTTTATTTACAGTTTCACAAGAAGCAGATTTCCGCTTTTCTTCCTTTTCCGCGCGGATCGTACAGCTTAGCCTCATCGACACCCTGTATGTCAATGTCATGCTGAGATATAAAGATACGAACGAAGAAATTTTACAAAAAGGAAAAGAAACGTACACCGTATGACAGCGCCCCGTTTCCCGGCAAACGGAGCCTGCACGCCCGTTATAATTTTCGCCGCAAATTGTAGAACGCCACGGCTGGAACCCGGTGATGTTAAAATTTGCCCCCTTTTTCCTTCACTTAAATACCCATGCCGCAACAATGGCGGCATGGGCAAATTAGTTTCGGCTATATAAAGTAAACTTGGATCCCAGTACGTTTTTTTGCAGTTCGGCGGTCATCCGGACAATATCCGGATCCGGCCTGACAATGGATTTTGCCTGCTGATTGTGGGTGGCATATACCGGTTTCGCCTCGGATTGCGCCTCCGTCATTTCCCACTTCTCTCCCTTTTTTTCCAAAGTGAGACTGATCACACCGAGATGGCTCCCCCACTTGCCGGGCATCACCGCAGGCACGCCATTGATCGTCCCTTTCCGGATATCGACACCGGGAACGCCTGCAAAAAATTTGCTTGGGAACACCCTGTGCTGATGCCCGAACAGAATGGCATCAATCCCTTTTACCTCGCTTAATAAATATACGGCATCCCCTGTATAAAACGGTTGTTTTGCAGCCGGATCCACACCGCAATGGGCGAGCGCGATGATCAGGTCGGCTCCTTCCGCCTTCATTCTCGGGACAAACCAGGCAGCCGTATGCAGGATGTCCTTTGCTTTGACTTTGCCGCCAAGGCTCGGTTTTTCCCATTCAATGACAGAAGGCGTGACAAACCCGATGACCCCGATTTTCAAATGATGAGAATGCCCGTGCCGGTCTTCCACTTTTTTATTCAAAATCACATAGGGTTTAAAAAAATTTTGGTCATCTGTATCATTTTTTTCGAAATTATAGTATATATTGGCATTCACAAACGGAAACTTTGCTCCGCTGATGGTCTGTTTCAAAAAATCAAGCCCGTAATGAAAATCATGATTGCCCACGGTCGCCGCATCGTAATTTAAATGGTTCATCACACGGATAAACGGATGAACTTCCCCTTTTTTTAACGGGCGCCGGGCAGCATAAGCAGCCATTTCATTCCCTTCGAGCAAGTCCCCGTCATCAAACAGCATCGTATTTTTTGCCGCTTTCCTCTCCGCTGCAATGAGTGAAGCCGTGAGGGCAAGCCCGTAAGTCTCCGCCTCAGTGCGCGCGGCATAATCATAATTCAGCATATAGCCGTGCAAATCCGATGTCTCCAACAAACGCAAATCGACAGTGGCCCGTTTCGGCTGAAACCAAAAAGCCGCATCCGCATGTTCCGTCCGGGGAAAAAGAGCGAGGGACAGTACCGCTGCCCACATCAGCATTTTTTTGCCCATCTTTATCCCTCCAAAAATCAATACATGCTGTGAATAGTTTGTGCCCCGGGGTGCTCATTATTGCAGCCCGGCCGGTAACAATCCTTGGAAACAGAGGCACAATTTTTTCCGGGCACATGTAAAAAGGGCACACTGCCGGTGTTCTTTCAACGGGCAGAACGTTCGAAAACAAAAAAGGCGCGCTGCCTTGTTCCGGCAACGCACCTTCTTTAACTTTATGCTCATCTTAAGATTCCGTTACATATTTGTGATCTTTGGAATCGTGCCCGCCGCCGCTGATTTCAGCAAGGTACGCTTCTCCTTTTTCTTTATCATATTTTCCTTCCCATTTTGACACAATAATGGTTGCGAGCGTATTGCCAACGACATTGCAGACTGTTCTTGCCATATCTAGAATACGGTCAATCCCCGCAATAAATGCCAGGCCTTCAATCGGAATGCCGACCGTTCCCAGCGTCGCCAAAAGCACGACGAATGAAACTCCCGGAACACCGGCGATGCCTTTTGACGTGACCATCAGCACGAGCACCAGGGAAATTTGCGCACCGATGGACATATGAATCCCGTACATTTGCGCGATAAACAGCGCCGCCAGCGACTGGTACAAGGTCGAGCCGTCCAGGTTGAAGGAGTACCCGGTCGGAATAACCAGTGTGGTGATCGATTTCGGGCAACCGAATTTTTCCATTTTTTCCATGATCCTTGGCAGCACCGCTTCCGAGCTTGCAGTGGAATAGGCAAGGATCAATTCGTCTTTCAGGATCTTGAAGAGATTGAAAATATTTACACGGAAAAGCCAGCCAATCAGGCCAAGCACGACAACCACAAAGAAAATAATCGTGCCGTAAACCGTGAAAACAAGCTTGCTCAGCGGGATCAATGACTTGAGGCCGAATTGCGCAACCGTTACGCCAATAAGGCCGAATACACCGATCGGGGCCACTTTCATGACCAAATTGGTGACATAAAACATCGCTTCACTGACACCCTGGAAAAAGCGGAGCACCGGTTTTCCTTTTTCCCCGATGGCTGCTACCCCGATCCCGAACATGACAGAGAAGAAAATGATTGGAAGCATGTTCCCTTGTGAAAGGGATTCAAACAAGTTCGTCGGCACAATATTTAAGATCGTATCGACTATGCCATTGTGCTGCGTCTCTTTCGTTGTTTCCACATAACTGCTGATCGATGTTTTTGCCAGCGAACCCATATCCACCCCTGTACCCGGATGGAACAAGTTTCCGGCCAGCAGCCCGACTACAATTGCAATGGTCGTGACAATTTCAAAATAGATTAATGCTTTCAGGCCGAGCTTTCCAACCTGCTTCATATCTCCTGCACCGGCAACACCCACAATCAGGCTTGAAACGACAATCGGGATCACAATCATTTTAATCAAGCGCAAAAAGAAATCGCCAAACGGCTGGAGAATATGGGCCACGGTGTCATTTCCGTGAAAAATGCCGCCGATCGCAATACCGAGAATCAGGCCGATAAAAATCTGCCAGGCTAAACTCACTCTTTTCATGTAGGTCCCTCCCAGATGCCAATATTTTTTCAAAAAGCGCAGTACGCAAGCTGCATACCAGATTGTTTGTAAAACTCAAATTGCAGATACCACCGGTTTCCGGATTTCCATGTGGAAACCGAATTTGCGGATGAAAAAAAACCACGAAAGAGAGAAATTCCTTCGCAGCATTTTTGCTTAAAAGGCGTGTCCAAAAAACACACGCAGTTCTCTCCAGACGCTTACGAGGTTAGCTGACGGATTAGGGAATAAAGAGTTTCCCTACCTTTCAATGAAAGGTTTCACCCCTGGTGCCCAAAGCACCCGTTGGTTCCCCCGTTTACATAAACATGTAATTGAGCGATGATATGAAGTTTTTAAAAAATAAAAAACAACTCATCCTTCTCCAATGTTTTAGCGTCCTTTGCCATTATATAATATTTTAATATAATATAGCAAATAAATTTTTTATAGCGAAGGGCGGGACGCATTCGCGTTGCATAGCCGGCATCAATTTGCTGGTCATCCGCGGGAGATAGCATTCCACGCTTCAATTTGCTAAAATAAAACCAGTCGATACTTTGTGAAAAGAGGTACATTATGACACTTTTTTATTTTGTGCGCCATGGCCAGACAGAATGGAACGCCGACCGGAACAGATATTGCGGGAGAAGCGATATCGATTTGTCTGAGACCGGCGTGCGGCAGGCGAAACTGGCGGCAGGATTTTTAAAGGACATTCCGTTTGATGCGGTTTACGCATCAACATTGGGCCGTGCTGTCCGTACGGCAGAAATTCTCGTGAAGGGGCGGAATTTGGAAATACACCAAGATCCGCGTCTTGTCGAAACGGACTTCGGTGCCTGGGAAGGAGAACGGCAGGAAGACTTTTCCGTAAACTATGCGGATAATTGGGAGGCATGGCTACAAGATCCGGGCGCGACACATGCGGGTTATACGGGGGAAACGGCCGTCCAGGTCTATAACCGTGTCCGTGCCTGTATCAATGAGCTGGTGGAAAAACATCCGGAGGAAACCGTCCTTGTTGTGGCCCACAGCATGGCAATCCGCTTTTTCGTCGCCGGAACACTGGAAGTCCCGTTTAAAAATTACCGGATGATCCCGCAAGACAACACGGGCATTACAATTTACAAAGAGGAACCGGAAAACGCCGGATTTCTGGCCATTAATCTAAATACGCATTTATATGCAATAAAATGAGGGTTAGACATTTTCAGAATAACGATTGCCCATTGCTACAGGAACCCAGCCCATGCCGGTTGAATAACGGAACCGGCATGGGCTGGGTTATTTGAAAATGAACGTAAGCCATGATGCGTTTTTATAATTTGTTTCATCAAAAATCCGGGACAAGATTGGTGCATGAACCCGTAGGAAATGGAAATTTTACAACGGCATGCAGCTGCCCTGCCTGCTTGAGGGGTTGCTGTGCCTGGATTTGGCAAGGAAACTGGCCGCTTTGCCCGGACTCCTCTTTGCACGCGAAAGCTGGTTCATGGCAAGCCAGAAACGGATTTGTTCATCAACAATGTGGATTAATGAAGATGGAATGGCAGGGATCATTGGCCCGCCATTTTTATATGAAAACGTTTACAATTTGAAAAAGGGTTAAAACCGCACCGTTTTCATGCTAAACTGGAAGGGAGACTGTAAAAATAGAGCCTGGAGACCGTATTACTCTTACTTTGAATTTGGGAACTGCAAGTAAGAATCATGAGAAAATAGGGGGGTATTTTTTGCTGAAGCTCTATTTTCTTCGTGTCTCCGGCTCTTTGTCAACTTTGTACAGACACTCATCAACAAAATAATTTCTATACACTTATATTATACACAATTATTTTGGAAGTCAACCATTTTTTTTGATTTTTTTTAAGGAGCAGTAGCGATGGCCGATCACGAGAATGAAAACATGGATAACGTTAAAGCAATATTCGCAGCCCGTTTGAAAAAAGTGCGGGCAGCTCAAGGCTACAGCCAGCCTGAACTTGCGAAAAGGGTCGGGGTAAGCGACCGGAACATTTCGAACTACGAAACTGGATACAGTTTTCCTTCTATTAAGGTGTTATACCGGATTTCGCAAGTGTTAAAAGTATCCATTGATTATCTTTTAGGCCTTACCAACCATGTGGGCCTGAAGACAAATGAAGCGGTCAGTAATCCGGAAAAGAAACTGCTTGAGACGTTGAGCCATGAACCGGATTTATATCAAATGATGCTGAAAGATCCTGAGAAAATGGCAAACCGGATTTATCAGACTTGGAATTTGATCAGGGAACTGGACGATGAGGATGACAGAAATACATAATCGGGGGCTGCTGAATAAGCAAAAGCCCTGGACCCGGTTCGGGGGACTATAAAAACAAGGGCAATTTCACAAAGAGGGTTTGTCACTGCTGCCTGCACGATCTGCGCCTCTTTTTGGATTTAAAGAAAAAAGAAGGCGGCATCAACCAGTTTTGCGGCTGAGCGAACCAGAGATAAAGCTTTGTCTGGTTCGCTCAGCAAGCCTTCAATGGGAAAAACTTTAAAATCTTTTTTGGGCAGGGCTGCTTGCTTCTGTTTTATTATTCCTGCAGGCGGGACTTGGGCTCTTTTCTTTCTGGCCAGGCAGCTGCATGCAAGGCTGCATGGAACAGTAGGAACCGGAATTATTACCGGCAGCACTTCTGGCAGCAATAATTGTTCAATTCCATCGGGAATGCCAAGCGTTGCATCAAAGGTTAAGTTTTAGAAAAGATCAAAAATTGTTTCTATTTGGTGGATGTTGTTTTATTTCATGCCCCCTATGCAGGGAGCCGACGGCATAGGTTTCTTTATCTACCTTTTGGATTCACATTTCAATCCACTCCCCCATGTAGGGAGCGACACTTCATCCGGTCGTGCAATGCATTTATCAAAAGATTTCAATCCACGCCCCCATGTAGGGAGCGACGGGGTAAGGCCCCCACGGTTTTGTTTTTTGCTGATTTCAATCCACGCCCCCATGTAGGGAGCGACCTGGCAGGGATTCCGGCGGTATTAGCTTATGTCGATTTCAATCCACGCCCCCACGTAGGGAGCGACAAATAAGGCTCTCGAAGATTACGGATTTGATACCATTTCAATCCACGCCCCCACGTAGGGAGCGACTTGTCGCGGATCCCATGGCTACTTTTCCAATACTATTTCAATCCACGCCCCCACGTAGGGAGCGACTTTATGTCATTCAAGCTGTCGCCTACTTCGAGGAGATTTCAATCCACGCCCCCACGTAGGGAGAGACCCGGAGGTGGCGCGACGGTGTTAGGCGAAACGTTGATTTCAATCCACGCCCCCACGTAGGGAGCGACTTAAGCCTGGAAGCCATTTGGTTTGCTTCTGTGATTTCAATCCACGCCCCCACGTAGGGAGCGACGTGCGCTGATTGTTGGCCAATGGCTTTATCAACAGATTTCAATCCACGCCCCCACGTAGGGAGCGACAATAATGGCGCGGTCACGTTTAGTCAGCATCATTATTTCAATCCACGCCCCCACGTAGGGAGCGACTTTTACATTAAGAATGGGATTGCTTATCATTTCGATTTCAATCCACGCCCCCACGTAGGGAGCGACTTCGATAGCTTTTCAACTGCTTTTACTTGATGGGATTTCAATCCACGCCCCCACGTAGGGAGCGACCTTTGCAGTTGATAATACAGTGTATTGGGAAGGTATTTCAATCCACGCCCCCACGTAGGGAGCGACATCATCGAACGCGACCAGGAAGGTGAGGCATCGTATTTCAATCCACGCCCCCACGTAGGGAGCGACCAACTCGAAGGCATACGTGTACCTGATCGACCCGATTTCAATCCACGCCCCCACGTAGGGAGCGACAGCTGGCATGCCACGGAAAAACAGGCTATGCAGATTTCAATCCACGCCCCCACGTAGGGAGCGACGTCTGCGGGTGGACAGGCCGGCTCCCGCCGAAAAAATTTCAATCCACGCCCCCACGTAGGGAGCGACAAAAAATAGTGGGTTCTGTGCAACCTCACTATCAATTTCAATCCACGCCCCCACGTAGGGAGCGACATCGTTGCCCCGGCCGAAAGCCGCGTTGATGTGATTTCAATCCACGCCCCCACGTAGGGAGCGACTCCGATGAGGTTGCTATCACGGTTTCCAAGTTTATTTCAATCCACGCCCCCACGTAGGGAGCGACAGAGCGCACCGGTCGCAGTCACGTTTGGCTGAAAATTTCAATCCACGCCCCCACGTAGGGAGCGACATTGCGTTCTGGAGCTTATTTCGAAAGATAAACAAGATTTCAATCCACGCCCCCACGTAGGGAGCGACCTTGGACTGGCGACAAAGTCAGCGATGGATTTTATTTCAATCCACGCCCCCACGTAGGGAGCGACCTGACCGCGTGACCTGGTCAACGTCAAGCAGTTTGATTTCAATCCACGCCCCCACGTAGGGAGCGACTGGGACAAACTTAAAAATATTGGAGATAACGTTTGATTTCAATCCACGCCCCCACGTAGGGAGCGACGAGGCCAGGAGAAAAAATAAAAAGATTGAGGAAAATTTCAATCCACGCCCCCACGTAGGGAGCGACGCGATGAAATTGCAAGTAGATATACAGGGAATATTTCAATCCACGCCCCCACGTAGGGAGCGACCCGTAAAAATTTGTATCATCATAAACCTCCTACTATTTCAATCCACGCCCCCACGTAGGGAGCGACCATGTCTGGTACTAAGAAAGCCATACAAGGAATCGATTTCAATCCACGCCCCCACGTAGGGAGCGACGGTACTTTCCTTCATCGTTCAAACTTTCCTTTATATTTCAATCCACGCCCCCACGTAGGGAGCGACGTCGTAACAGACCCGCCATACGGCTTATCAAAAATTTCAATCCACGCCCCCACGTAGGGAGCGACATATAAAGTAATGTTATAAGTAATAATCACAAGTATTTCAAACCACGCCCCCACGTAGGGAGCGACGGGACGGGTGGAATAATTCTACCGGCGGGATTGGCATTTCAATCCACGCCCCCACGTAGGGAGCGACTTTTCGCCCGATTCTGTTGACCGCCGGCGAAATTATTTCAATCCACGCCCCCACGTAGGGAGCGACAAAAAAGATTGGCCGAGATGTAGAAAAGTACATGATTTCAATCCACGCCCCCACGTAGGGAGCGACGACGGGTGGAATAATTCTACAGGCGGGATTGGCATTTCAATCCACGCCCCCACGTAGGGAGCGACATTTGTTGATCCGATGAAGGAAAAAGATATGGAAATTTCAATCCACGCCCCCACGTAGGGAGCGACTAGCCTTGTGCAAAAGTTTTTAATGTGAGGGAGTATTTCAATCCACGCCCCCACGTAGGGAGCGACGAAAGAAGCTGTGGAAGACGATGAACCGGCTGAGATTTCAATCCACGCCCCCACGTAGGGAGCGACCTTTCGGCAGGTTAACCAGCGTATCTGTGGCCGGATTTCAATCCACGCCCCCACGTAGGGAGCGACCTTTCGGCAGGTTAACCAGCGTATCTGTGGCCGGATTTCAATCCACGCCCCCACGTAGGGAGCGACTAATGGTATATGAATGGTGGGACGGTAGCAATTGATTTCAATCCACGCCCCCACGTAGGGAGCGACGGACAATTGGGAACGCCTGCTAACAAAATTATAAATTTCAATCCACGCCCCCACGTAGGGAGCGACACGAACTCCCAGAACTTGACGGTACCAGCGCCTGATTTCAATCCACGCCCCCACGTAGGGAGCGACATATGTACCAATATTAGGCGAAATAGCGTGCGGTATTTCAATCCACGCCCCCACGTAGGGAGCGACGCCAAAAAAGCTGGCATAGGCAAGTCGTCGATGGCATTTCAATCCACGCCCCCACGTAGGGAGCGACGAAAGTCGTTTCCAATTCGGTAGCTATTTCATTTATTTCAATCCACGCCCCCACGTAGGGAGCGACAATTGATGAGGATAAAGCGTTCACATGCTCGCACATTTCAATCCACGCCCCCACGTAGGGAGCGACGATTGGGACTATACGCGCTACGGAATCCCCCAAGATTTCAATCCACGCCCCCACGTAGGGAGCGACCAGTATCGAGATCCAGCAACAGGCAATGCAAGATATTTCAATCCACGCCCCCACGTAGGGAGCGACTATCACTGTATCGGAATTATTTCAGCGTTGGTTCATTTCAATCCACGCCCCCACGTAGGGAGCGACAGACATACCCATGCAACTATATGCCTTGAGTCAGATTTCAATCCACGCCCCCACGTAGGGAGCGACTTTATGGAGTAAATCTCTCATTTCATCACCGTAATTTCAATCCACGCCCCCACGTAGGGAGCGACGTAAAAATGGGATCCTGTGTACAGATCTACTTTTATTTCAATCCACGCCCCCACGTAGGGAGCGACAGCAATTCCGCCAGCCATCACCATTTGCACGAGCATTTCAATCCACGCCCCCACGTAGGGAGCGACTGTGCAGGTCGACTGGAACTTCAAGGAGATATACATTTCAATCCACGCCCCCACGTAGGGAGCGACCTCCCTCGAGTTCGGATTAATATTTTGTAATAAATTTCAATCCACGCCCCCACGTAGGGAGCGACGGTTGGCTCTGGATTTACAACCGCGCTGACATTAATTTCAATCCACGCCCCCACGTAGGGAGCGACATTCAAGCTTGCATCATAAAGATCCACTGTAAAATTTCAATCCACGCCCCCACGTAGGGAGCGACTGGCGACCCTTTTTCAACTGGATAACTGGTGGCGATTTCAATCCACGCCCCCACGTAGGGAGCGACCTTTTGACCCGGAATATACCAGGCTGCATAGTATATTTCAATCCACGCCCCCACGTAGGGAGCGACGCGGAAAAAGATAGAACAGCACATCCAGACTTTATTTCAATCCACGCCCCCACGTAGGGAGCGACTGCACTTATCCATAAAGATTGTTATAAGGGATAAATTTCAATCCACGCCCCCACGTAGGGAGCGACAGGATCCGCTACATCTTTAGTTACTTTGATGCCGATTTCAATCCACGCCCCCACGTAGGGAGCGACGAATTCAATTTACAAACCTTTCCATTTCGTAAGATTTCAATCCACGCCCCCACGTAGGGAGCGACAATGATGAAGCACGCCAACTGCTACCGGTTAAAATTTCAATCCACGCCCCCACGTAGGGAGCGACACCACTTACAACAAAAGCAGTGAGATGAGCGAAATTTCAATCCACGCCCCCACGTAGGGAGCGACGTTCAAGTTCACTAAATTTGCGCGGAAAAAGATAATTTCAATCCACGCCCCCACGTAGGGAGCGACACGTCACCATAATGCCTAACATAGTACTAAGTGATTTCAATCCACGCCCCCACGTAGGGAGCGACGGATAATTATAGAATTATAGCGAAAGAACAAAGGATTTCAATCCACGCCCCCACGTAGGGAGCGACACCGCCAACACGTCAACACGCAAAAAAATACTTATTTCAATCCACGCCCCCACGTAGGGAGCGACGCAAAAGGGCTGTTCGCACTAAAGGTGAACGGCATTTCAATCCACGCCCCCACGTAGGGAGCGACGTAAATACATTCATGCTATAATTAAATCATAAGATTTCAATCCACGCCCCCACGTAGGGAGCGACTGCCGCGGTTTATGAGTCTGTACAGCATAGGCAAATTTCAATCCACGCCCCCACGTAGGGAGCGACCGTATAGGAAACACGGTTGATAACAAGCTGTTAATTTCAATCCACGCCCCCACGTAGGGAGCGACATTATCCGACGTAGTCCCGCCAGCAGTATCCAAAATTTCAATCCACGCCCCCACGTAGGGAGCGACGTCGGGAGAGTTTACGACTTTAAAAGTAACCTATTTCAATCCACGCCCCCACGTAGGGAGCGACTCCCCACTTAGTAAGAACGTGTTTTCCTCGTACGATTTCAATCCACGCCCCCACGTAGGGAGCGACTTATGTCGGCGGGTGGACTGGTAACAATAGTTTAATTTCAATCCACGCCCCCACGTAGGGAGCGACAGCGGAATTTGGCAAAAAATGCGAATGTGTGTTTTCAAAACAACCAAATTCCGCTATTTCCTCTGATAAAACAAAGAACTATTTACCAAGCAAGACCAATATATGTAAAATATTGGTTAATATTATGGTGCGAACCCACAGGAAAAATCGTGTGCGCTACACCTTCGCACTCTAAAAGATCAATGGGTCCTCTAAATCCAAAGATGGTTTTGCCCCAATATGCATTACTTTATTTTTATAGTTATTCCCCAACTGATAAAATCTCAAGCTATCTTCGTCCGGGTCAATAATATTAGACAGTTCAATCTTCAAAGATGCAAATTGAGTTGCATCAACATAGCATTCAAAGACAGAATTCTGAACACGCTGGCCATAGTTTTGACAAACTTTCGCCACTTTTCTCAGCCTTTTCTGCCCAGCTCCGGTCAAAGTACTCACATCATAAGTAATGACAACAAGCAAAATCTTCCACCTACTTCCACAGAAAAGGAGGATACTCATCTAGATCTCCTCTTAAAAACCGGGCCAACAACAAAGCTTGTGCATGAGGAACCAGTCCCCATGAAATCTTTTCTCCTAGAAACGGATGAGTAATCTTTTCCTGTTTTTTATTTTGCCAAGCTTTTAGAAACTTTTTTCTTGCTTCGTCTGTCATAATAACGGTTCCATTTTCCTTTTTTAAAAAATCATCTTTGTTGATTACCTTGATATTAATGAGTGAAAGTACAAAACGGTCCGCATACACACCTCTTAATTCTTCCATCAAATCCAGAGCAAGTGAAACCCTGCCCGGCCTGTCTTGGTGCATAAATCCAACATAAGCATCAAGGCCTACTCCTTCCAGTGCGGAAGCTGTGTCATTTGCCAGTAATGTATAAGCAAAGGACAGCATGGCGTTCACGTTATCCAAAGGCGGCCGGCGTGAACGGGAATGAAAGAAAAAATCATCCTTCTGCTGTAGAATCATCTGGTCAAATAATTTATTGTAATTGATGGCAGCCTGCCCTTCTAACCCCCTCAATGTTTCTAAACTATCACATAGTCTGACCTGCTTGATAATGGCGGATAAAAGCTGGGAAACATCCTTAAATTGCGCAACATCAATACGCAACGGATAATCTCTTGTCATTCTTTCAAGAATCCATTTTTGGTTGTATATCTTCCCAATAATAAAATTTCTGGCAATTTGAACCGAAGCGATTTCATCATCTGAGATACGGTATTGTTTTTTTCGCAAAACAACATTTCCTCTGCTTTTACCAATTACTCTGGCTAGAAAGCGGCCGTTCATTGTAAAGAATATGAGAGAAATATTCCTTTCTGCACAGTACCCCATCAAAGCAGGGCTGGCCCCGGTATAACCAAAAGCAGCGACCGACTCCAAATTGTGTAGTGGCAGTCTCCCCAATTGCTCCTTCTCTTTTAAAAGCACAATATTATCTCCATCCAAGGATAAATAAACATCCGGCTGCGTAATAAATAAAGTGTTCAGGAGTTTCTTCACTCATTTATCTTCCCTTCTATATAACTGGAAACAGCACGTTTACGAATGATATTTGGCAAACAAATATTTTGAAGGGAACATTGGTTACAGAAGGGGCCGGTTTTTACTTTTGGCGTGTAGCGGCGCTGATAGTATTCTTGCATCTCAGCAGCGATTTTTCTTACTTTATTTTTTTCATCCAGGGTTATCGGAACTTCAATCCGGCGTTTGATTTCATTATAAAAAATATAGCCCTTGTTGACCTCACATAGAAGCATTTCCTCAAGGCATATCGCCTGCGCAACAAGCTGTAAAATATCCGAATCGTTCTTTTTTGGTTTGCCGCGTTTGTATTCAACCGGATAAGGAATATATTTTCCTTCATTCCCATAAATTTCAACGCCATTCTCATCCTTGACAAATTCAACAACATCACATATTCCAGTCAATTTCAATTCATTTGATTTAATTGGCATTGCCCGGACAATTAATTTACTACCACGCTTTTCACGGATAAAGGGGCTATCCGTTTTTTGATGGATATTTTGCCCCTCAACCGTTCTTACATTTTCTTCCCACGCTTGCTCTATATGAATCAATGCCCATTGCCGCTTGCAAAATTGAAAATGTTGGATGCCCGACAACATCAGGTATTCATCTTCATCAAATGCCATCGATAGCGTCAACCTTTAAACCACTCAGTTCATTTAAAGTAATCTCATAATCCTCAAATGTTTTAGGATTGTCTACAAGTGGTGTAACGGCTAATGACCGATGCACTTTTGCCGACGAATACTGGCCCAATTTGGACTGGTGTTCCCACCAATACACTTTTTTAACTTCCATGCTCCCTTCAGGACGTGCAGAAGAAGCATCATTTTCAAATAATGTGACTAAGGCCTGCTTGATTTTTTCGGCATCCTCATTTGAAAATCCTGTTTTTTCAGCCAACTGGGGATTGATACTCCCATAAAATACATAGACACCAAAGTCTACGCGGTGTTTCATCCCCATAGTGTCGGAACCCCGGTCTTTGCCAGGCTCAGAGTTTACACTTTTAGTAATTTGCATGCTTGTAATATCAATTGGAGATACACTGGTAGCAGTATGGATTGAAACAGGGCCTCTTACCCCTACAGATACACCTTTATTGCCGGATCCTTTAAAAGCAAATACTTGGCCGAAACTGCGGACATCAATCCACTCTTGGCACGCGATCGCAGCAAAAGATTCACCTGATCCGTCTTTAGACTTAAAAATCTTATTCAATTCCGGATTCGCATCCGCCCGTTCTTTTAAACTGTTGTACGAATCATTTTTTCGATCGTTTGATTGCACAAAAATTGACTCGCCCATGTCTTGAAGACGGTTTCTGATTTTACGTTTAATCGCAACATCAGAAATTTCCCCGTAACCATCATAATTTTGGCGCGGGCGGTTTCCGTTCAACGGATCTCCATTGGGATTAGCTTTTGTAACAGACAACACAACGGCAAAATCAATCTTATGATCTAAAGCTGGCATAATTAGTCCCCTCTCAATCTTTTATTCTTTAGTTTGTCCAACAGTACTGGTATCTTTCTTCTGATATAAATCATAGCGCTGGCTATAAAAGCCAAGCAAAAACTTACCCGATAAAGGCCTGTCATTAAAATCTTCATATTTAAGTTTAGAAGCGACTTCATCTATTAACATGGCGTAGTACGTCCCTTTTTTCCCCAGCCGGACTTGATAGGGCTGCAAACTGGCCTGAATCGTTCCCCAAGTGCGTGCAGGATGCTGTGAAAATGCATTCATATATCGGATGGCATTGGTAGCACGATTTTCGCCGGAATCCAAAGCATTTCGTTCGAGTACGTCCGCAATGGCCAGCAACCTTCCGAATAAATAATCGCGGTTGTTATTTTCTTTATCAAGTGCCAAATTATATCCCTCCTCTTTATTAATCAGTGCACAAGCAATGCTTAATATTTTTTCCCATTCCCATTTTTCCAGAGCAACCGGATTAGATGCACGCCGAAGGGCACTTCTGACAATATCTGTTGGGATTCTTCTCCCTTCCACAATACACGGAAGCATTCTTTCCATTAAACCTTTTACAACTTTATCGCTTGCATTCGGACCATACGCCGCGAACGCGATATCTTTTGTTGCAGGCGCACCAAAAAATAAAATTGGCTGGTTGTCCTCATTTTTTCGATAACGGTGGAGCCAGGCGCAAGTTGTATGCCATTTTACCAAATTTTCAAAATAAATCTCTTTGTTTAAATTTCGATAATAAAGGACAGCCATTCTTCCGGTTGTTGCCGAATCTAAAACCAAAATATTAATACTGGCTTCAGTCGAAAGATTGCTTTTATATCCATCCATTGCCTTAGAAAATTCACGTGCAAATTCCTGGTTTGTAAAAGCTATTTTTGGATTGTTTCCATTCGCAAAAGGATCGAGACTAGTAATGTCATATGAATCTTCGGTGACTGACGGCACTTCATTTCCGCCGTTTTCCCATACAAGAAATACTCTGTTATCGATTATTTTTCCCTGCTTGTTGATCAACCATTTCAGCGCATTATGAGCTTTTTGCGATGCTTTATAACTAATACTTGCCACTTGTTTGCTTTCAGTAAATCTCCCTCTGTACGTAAACCCGCTTGAGTCATTCGCAGATATCAGTTTGGCTTTATCTCCGGAATTTCTGATTTTATTAGCATGCCTCTCTGTGCTTGGCAAAAATTCACCCGTTACATAACAAAGATCCCGGTCACTTAAATGTTGATTGTAAAATTTTATAAATGATTCGTACATTTCCGGATCTTTCCATACTTTGGTCAGGATTTTTTCAGGCGAATAAACAGTAAACCTTACAAAAGCGCTCTCAACACTCCCTGTAACTGTTGAATATAATGGAGGCTTATCACCATACTTACTGTCCCATTTATCAATTAACTGCCCGTTGTTATCCAAAAACAAAATTCCCGCTTCTACAAGATCGTGGATTAACTGTTTCTTTTTTAAATATGCATAGATACTCTGCACTTTCGCATTACTAAACGTATGTGTAAAATTTTACTCGAAGGGCAGATGAGTGGAAAAAAATGGGAAGACGCTCTATCATTTAAATGTACGCTTGTGGGCGAA
>NZ_ALAS01000230.1 GCF_000290615.1 Heyndrickxia coagulans DSM 1 = ATCC 7050 | reverse complement strand
TTTCCATAGTTTTTTTCTTATATGTGGAAAGTCTCTTTTTATCAGTCGAGAACTTGCACTCTTATAGGCGTTGATGAACTTTGATAGTTCAGAGTTAGGATTTGCTTTGAATAAGATGTGGATATGGTCTTTATCATGATTCCATTCCACTAAAGAAATATTGTATTTACTTCCAATCTCAGCGAACATATCTTTTGCAAAATCAGATATTT
>NZ_ALAS01000229.1 GCF_000290615.1 Heyndrickxia coagulans DSM 1 = ATCC 7050 | reverse complement strand
GCTCTAATTATTTAAATTATTACATATTTAGCCGCATTTTTGGGGGGGAATAGTTAAATTATCACGAAAAATTTTTACTCCTCAGAGCTGGTAACCGGGAAAAACTTCTCGCTTGCGTTTTCCGGTAACCGTGTCGAGGGCGACGCCGCACAAGATTATATTACAAGCAAAGAGTTTTCACTTGGAGACGATTGCAAAACGCTGCTAAGGTGGACAAAATCAGACGGCCGTGTAGTTGTGGCTCAAGTCACTTTGAGCGCTATTACCACCTCCGGAGGCGCAGCAAACGCAAAGCAAACGTTTAGCTTTACAGCTAACTTTAATGGAGCACCGGTTGTGCAAGATCAGGCCGCGCAAGGTCAGGCCGCAGGATAAAAAGGGGCTTTGTGCCCCTTTTTGTACATACCAAAAAAAGGAAGTGTGCTAAATGATTAAAATTAATCTGCAAAAAGTAACTGAAACCTTTCAAATTGGAGACAAGACATATGAAGCTGATTTTAACGATGAGGCATTGAAAAAATATTTCAAGCAAGGGCAAAAAATCTGGGAATACGACAAACAAGTTAGTGAAAAATATCCGGATATCGAGAACACTGATGATTTCGGTAAGGTCTGCACCGCAGTCATTGACGTGCTCCCAGCCCGGGCGGAAAGCTATAAATCTTTTTTCGACGAAACTTTTGGTGAAGGGGCCGGTGAAAAGATTTATGCCATCTGTGGAAAGTCTACACCGAACATGCAGAAAGTATTCATGGAAGTGTGGAAAGTGATCTATCGTAAAGTGATGGATATTGAAACGGAGTCTGACAGGACTGCCAAAAAGTATGTGAAAAACCGCAACCAAAAGCGATGATGATCCATGTTGAGCCTGACACAGCCATTAGATAACGAAATTGAGATTAATGGACAAACTTATGAATGGGATTTGTCATATGACAACGTGCTACGATTTTATGAACTTATGAATGATGATAGCGTGAATGAAATCGAAAAGATACAGCTCGCTTTTAAAATGTTTGTACCAGAATGCACTGCGGATATCGAAACACAAATTGAAACAGTGCAAGCCATCTCCAAATATATCTCCGGGCAGGACGAGGAAGAACTAGAGCCAAGTGAAAACCACAAACAATATTACAGTTTTGAGCAAGATGCAGATTATATTTATGCATCTTTTTTGCAGGACTATGGGGTAGACTTAATCGACTTACAAGGCACACTCCGATGGGAAAAATTTATTGCCATGCTGAACAGCTTGAGTGAACGCACGAAATTTAGCCAGGTTGTCAGCATCAGGGCAGCTGAAATCCCATCTGGAAACAGTGAATATGAGATTGCCGAGCGCAACCGGTTAATCCAGTTGAAAGATTTGTATGCGTTAAAAGACGAGAACAGTGTCTCTTATGCTGAACAGGAAATAGATAGCATGTTTGATCGATTAGTTGAATCTGCACAGGAAGGGGGCGAAAGGGAATGAGTGATGGAAAAGTCGTCATCGACGTTAGGCTGGATGATAAAGGTGTAAAGTCAGATATTCAGATAATCGAAACACTTTTAAAAGCCATAGGCCAAGACGCCGGTAAGAAAATGGATGTCAATTTTAAAAAAAATGCCGAAAAAATGGTAAATGAAGCTGAAAAAACGGCTGACAAAGTAGACAAAGAATTTGATAAACCTGTCGAGCAAGAAGTCAAGATTAAAGATAAGGCCACAAAGCAGGCTGAAAATGTCCATAAAGATGTAAAAAAAGAAACAGAAAAACCGGTTACACAAGAAATTAAAGTTGATGAATCAGGTGCCGTGGAAGCTGCTAAGAAAGCACGGCAAAAGATGGTGAGAGAAGCAGAAGAAGCACGCAGCCAGATTTCATCCGTATTGAAAGGCTCATTTGTCGGTACATTTCTGGGAAATATGGCAACAAACGCTGTATCGACAGTTAAAAGCGGTATTTCTGAATTGATCCATGCCGGCATTGAATATAATGCCACACAAGACAAGATGCTGGCTACATGGACGACATTGGCCGGATCAGCAACAAAGGGTAAACAAATGGTGGACATGGTTAACATGTTCCAGCGGAAGACAGGATATGCTACAGAAGCCCTCAACGAAATGGAGCAAAAAATTTATCACATTAAATCTAGTGCATCCGAAACTGAAACCATGACCAGGGCATTTACTACTTTGGGAGATGCCATGGGCTTGACTAATGATCGACTTGTTGGTGTAGCGGAACAGTTTAGCCAGATGATGGCGACCGGAAAAGCCTATACAGGTGACCTTAATATCATGACCAACGCCTTTCCTGCCTTTGGTGAAGCTTTGCAGGAAACCACTGGGGAAAGCATGGCCACTATCCGCAAAATGGCAAGTGAGGGGAAATTGGATGCCTCTGTTGTAGAAGAAACACTTATTAATATGTCCCACAAATACAAGGACGCCACAGAAAACGCCATGAATACGACGCAAGGATTATGGCGGTCGATCGAATCGAACTGGGGACGTCTGGCCGGAAAATTTACCGCACCGATTTTCAATTT
The DNA here is from genome assembly GCF_000290615.1 of Heyndrickxia coagulans DSM 1 = ATCC 7050. GTDB lineage: Bacteria > Bacillota > Bacilli > Bacillales > Bacillaceae_C > Weizmannia > Weizmannia coagulans. The sequence continues at coordinate 11,412 of NZ_ALAS01000229.1, read as the reverse complement.
GAAAAAGAGTGGATTTAAAGACTTGGAAGACTGGTTGGCATCAAGTAAGGCAGATGCTTACTTTACAAATCTTGGGAAAGACGCAGCACAAGTTGTAAGCAAAATCACAGACATTGTGGAATATGTAAAAGACCACAAAGACACCATCCTCGGATTTGCCAAAGCTTTCGGTATCCTTTACGGCGAAATATGGGCCATGAAAAAAATTGCGGGCATTGTAGATTCTTTTAATATCGTAATGGGCGGATTAGGCCGTTTACGAGGATCAATGGCACTTACGGCACGGTCATCAGAAACGATGGCGGCAACAACAATAGCATCCAACGAAAAAGTAGTTGCCAGCAGCGGAGCTTTTAGCCTTGTTGGTAAACGTATGGGGATTCTAAGAAGTGCTGCCAATATTGGCGGCGCGGCTCTTATGGCATTTGGTGGAAAATGGGGCATGATTGCAGGTATTGCAGCCAATTTTCTGCCCGAAATTTTAAAAGCAGGAGGCGGTATTTTACGATTTGGCGGGCAAGCGCTCGGTGCTGTAAAAAATATGCGTTTTTTAATAGGGGCTTTTGGAGATGCCGGCGCTGCAGCATTTGGGTTGAGTAACCCACTTGGCTGGATCATAACGGCGATTGCTGCCGTAGGTACCGGCTTTTACTATGCCTATAAACATATAAAGCCATTCCGTGATAGTATCAATGATCTTGGTGACGATTTAAAAGGTCATTTCATTCATACCATGAATAAAGTAAAGGATTTTTTCGCCAACCCTTTGAACTTAAAAATCAAATGGGATTCCAGTGTCAGTAAATCAGACCAGAAAGCAATAGACAGCTACACAAAACTTGTGGACCAGGCACAACGAAAACTTGAAGATTTCGTAGTTACAGGCCGAAAAGTAAGCAAACAAAATGTTGGTAGCTTAGTAAAACCATACGAGCAGATGGCAAAACAAATCTCAAAGCATTTTGACGACGCGACGAAAAGTGCGAAAAAGAATCTCAAATATTTGGATGGCCTAAACAGAGATGAGTATAACGACATCTTAAAAAGGACTACTAAAGCTAATAATAAAAACAAAAAAGAAGTACAGAAAATCACTAACGACATAAAAAAAATATATGAAAATGCAGCCAAGCACCATAGAAGTCTGACAGCGGAAGAGCAGGAAAAAGTAAACAAACTACAAGAAAAAATGAACACATACGCCGCAAAAAGCGTTTCTAAGTCTGCGAAAGAGCAGCAGGAAATTCTCGGTAAATTAAGGGATCACGCCGGGAAATTGAGTGCACAGCAAGCAGCGAAAATAGTAGCAAACGCTAAAAAGCAAGAAGAACAAACCATAAAACATGCCAGAAATGAATACAAAGAAGCAGTGGACCAAGCCGAAAAGAAATACAAGGGTACGAAGAACTGGGCTGACGAGCAGTACTATGTGAACGGATCAATTTCTAAAAAGGAATACCAGGACATCGTAAAAAACGCAAAACGGCAAAGAGACGAAAGCATTAAACACGCTAAGAACAAGCGTGATGCAGTGATCGCAAATGCCAAAACAGAGCAAAACCAAACGGTCGAGTTAGCAAAGAAACAAGCAAAAGGACATATAGACGCGGTCGATTGGGAAACCGGGAAAGTATTGAACAAATACGATAAATTCCGGGCAAGCTTTGCGCATGTTATTAATGGCATTACTGGATTTTTCAATAAAATCTTTGACAAGATTGGTATGGGTAAAATAAACATCCCACAATGGCATCCATCCGGATATGCACGCGGAACAAGTGGTACAACAAAAGATGAAATTGCACTGACGGGGGAAGAAGGTCCGGAATTGGCACATTCTCCTGGCATTGGAACATATATTGTCGGGAAGACAGGACCAGAATTACGGTATTTGCCAAAAGGAACTTCCATTTTGCCACATGGCCCATCTATGAAGCTATTAAACAGCCTTGGCATAAAAGGATATGCTGGCGGCATTGGTGACTTTTTCACTGGTTTGTGGCACAACGTAGAAAAAGGAGCAAAAACGGCCATTGACATCATTTCCGACCCATCAAAATTAATCTCGTATATAAAAGACAAGACTGGCCTATCAAACTTCCGGAATAAATATACTGGGGTTTTAAAAGATTTGGCGATCGGACTTCCAGATGAATTTTTTAAAGGCATAAAAAACAAATTAAAAGACGCATTGATTGTGAATCCAAGTGGATCCGGGGTACAGCGATGGAAACCGGCAGTTGTGAGAGCCCTTGCCATGAACGGGCTATCTACAAGTGCTGAAATGGTGAATAAAGTTTTGCGTCAGATTGCAACAGAGTCCGGCGGTAATCCATTAGCTGTACAGCACGGATACACAGATATAAACACTATAACCGGCGACTTGGCCAAGGGCTTAATGCAGACGATTTCCGCAACCTTTAACGCTTACAAATTCCCGGGGCACGGAAATATTTTTAATGGATTTGATAGCCTGCTGGCAGCCTTAAACTATGCGAAACACCGGTATGGTAGAAACCTGTCCGGACTAGGTGAAGGCCATGGGTATGCAGACGGAACGGAAAGCTCAGCAGGCGGACATGTATATGTAGCCGAAAAAGAACCAGAAATCATTGAAACGAAAGATGGGCGCATTGCAATTGCAACACGTCCGACAAGTTTTGATGATTTCATGGCCGGAAGCAAAGTGACGCCGATCTCGAAATTAAAGAGATACGCAGCTGGAACAATTGAAAAAGCAGCAAACTTAGTTAACAGTGTATCTGGTCCTAAAGTTATCATCGCGCAAACGGTCACTGCGGCGGGTAATGGGAAACCAAATACCAAAACACCGCCGATCGAAGTACAAGTTGATGTGAAACCACAAACACACGTCATACAGTGGAATGGTAAAGCGGTATATACCGAAATGGTCAAATATGACAAACAGGCTACGAATATAAGAAGCATTTTTAAGGGGTTGAGCTCGATATGACCGCGATAGTTTCAGATACAGAATTCGGATTTTTTTATGCCGGCGCTCATTCCCGGGAATTTAATTTAAAAGTCATTGAGATCCATAGAAACATTTTTCCAACAGTCGAAGAGCAAACGCAAAATATCCCCGGAATGTCCGGGGATTTATATTTGGGAACAAACGTGAAAAATCGTACTTTTGTGGTAGATGTTGAAATTGTGGCCGGGTCTCATACGCAGCGTATTGATCTGATTCACCAAATTAGTGACTGGCTTATGCCGGTCGATGATGCTGAATTTGACTTAATTTTTGATGATGAGCAGGACTTTACTTACTATGCGCATGTATCTAATATAACCGAAGTCACACGGTCGTTATACAAAGGGAAGGCAAGCATTACCTTTAGCTGCAGCGACCCGAAAGGCTACGGCGAATATCAGCAGCATGACATGACCACAAATCCTATAACGATTACACCAGACGGGACAGCGGAATGCTATCCTATTTTTACATGCATGCCCAAAAAAGATGTAACCAAAATTGCGATTACTGATGAGGATGGAAATTATGTCTACTTAGGAGCTGATGTTGATCCTGATACTGGTGACGCCCCAATAGATAAGGAACCCTTAGTTTTCCATGACACTTGTAATACATTAGCTAATTGGACTGCTATTAATTCATCTAACATTACTTTTGAGTTGGAAAATGGTATTCCATCAGGAACCATGAGAAGTACAGCAAATGCGATAAAAGTAGGGAAAACGAGTGATGGTTATGCTGATTTTGGAGCTGCCACAAACGATAAAAAATGGCACGGTCCTGTTAGATTACAATGGCTCCCTAATGGATATGATGATTTTCGAATTAGAGTCCGCATGTGGAATCGTCAATATTACTCAAGAGCTAGGGGCAAATGTGAAGTATATTTGTTGGACTCAAACGGGACAAGATTTGGAAAAATCATGCTGAAAGATAATGGAAGCAGCGAAGAAGTATATGCGCAAGTACAACTGGGCACATCAAGTAGTTATAAAAACATTTATTATGGTAAAGGAAACATCAAAAAAGGGAAAAAGAAAACAAAAACAGTTAAGCTTGGAACGGGTACAAAGAAAGTTACTGAAAAGGGAAAGTCAAAAACAGTACAGCAGTGGAAAACAGTCAAGCTAGATGAAGATACATCAACTAATACTTTTACTGATTTCTACGGCTATATCGAATTGCAAAAAATAGGCAATAAATATCGTGTTGAAATCATGAAATTTGACGATGATTCAAACCCTGCTTGGAGTAAACCTTTGGTTTACACATACACGGATTCTAGCGGTAAATATGCAAAACAGTTAGCTGGAATTGCTTTTTATACTGCCAAAATGGACATTAAAGAAGATGCTGCTGATCCAGTCAAGCATTATACAAATAATGGGATGGGGCTTAGTGATGTTAAAGTATGGAATATTATCGATGGAGGAAATGGATCCAGTGCTTCTCCCACAACCATTGCTCATAAAGGTGATGAAATAAAAATCAATTGTGAAGATCGCACCGTATATAAAAACGGTGCTATTTTTATGGATAAACTTTATATTGGAAGTAATTTTCCAACATTACAAGGTGGTGTTGAAAAGGTATTTTCCTTCGAACCCGATCTAAGTGATGCAGACTGGTATTATGAATATAAAAGTACAACCATTTAGAAATTTACGTTATAATCAATTTATAGGCTAGGGTCGCTCCCGAAAAGAAGGCACCCACCTTCCTGCCTAATAATAACAAATGGGAGATAACTTGGGGAGGTTATCAATATGCAGGAAGTTTGGAAAGACATCAGTGGCTATGAAGGTTTGTATCAAGTAAGTAATTTAGGACGAATCAAATCCCTTGAACGATTTGATAGCTTAGGAAGAAAAGTACATGAAAAAATACGGAAACTACAGATAACCCCACATGGGTATGTTACGGTTGATTTAAAATCAAATGGTAAAAGACAAACTTATAATGTTCATAGGTTGGTAGCAATAGCTTTTATGGGTTACGAGAAAGATAAGGATATAAATCATATAGATGGTAACAAACAAAACAACCGTTTGGAAAATTTGGAGTGGGTTACAAGGCGAGAAAATATGATTCATGCATGGGATACGGGTCTTAATAAGAAAAAGCGAAAACCGGTTATACAGTTTAAAGCCGGGAAAAAAATTGCCGTTTTCGCTTCTGCCTACGATGCTCAAAAATCAACAAAAGTACACGCTCCACACATCTGTGCTTGCTGTCATGGTAAAAGAAAAACCGCCGGAGGATACACTTGGAATTATGCTGAATAAATTACTTTTACAGATCCTAAAAAGGATCTTTTTTTGTTAGGAGGTGATAGTCAATGTATACAATATTAGATCCGGATTTAAATGTCTGTGGAGTGCTTGACCTAGATGGTAAAGGATGCAAGTTTTACAATGACGTACGATCAACCAAAATTGCGGATGATCAGGGGAAAATTTGGAGTGATACCCTACAAATATCAGTCCCATATGGTTATCGGGAGACAGCCTACATGACAAATGGCTATCACCTTCTTAAGCAGGGAGGGGATGGCCGTTTTTATTGTTATAGAATTTTTAGTCCAACAGATGAAGCTGGTGGCTCAACACATACAAAAACAGTTCAGGCAATTAATCTACTAGCTTGGGATTTAACTCACATATACGTACAACCAAAAACATTTAAAGCTGCAAATAGCCAAGATGCATTTGAATATATTCTTCAAAGATCAGGCTGGGAAATAGGTGAGAATGATTTCTTCGGTGGGGTTAAGTCACTTGAGATATCTGCTGGTAATAATGCTATATATTGGTTAGATCAATTCACTAGCCAATTTGGTGTTGAAATTAGGGCCTATGTAGAGGTTTATAACGGAAAAATTGTTCGAAAATTAATTGACATAGTAGAAGAATTAGGAGAATCAGAGGGGCGCAGATTTGAGTATTCTCATGATTTATTAGGAGTGACTAGAACCGGTGACGACTCGCAGATGTATACTAAGCTATATGTCTACGGAGGTACAAATAGTAAAGGCGAGATAGTCTCGATAGCAAGCGTGAATAATGGCCGAGATTATATTGTAGATGACGAAGCAAATGATCTCTATAACAATGGTAATCAATACTTAGAAGGATACATTGTAAATGAAAGTATTGCTAACCCTAGTGGTTTATTAGATTGGGGTAAACAGCAACTGGCCAAATATAATCATCCTAAATATACTTATACAGTTGATGTTGCACATTTAGGCTACAAGCCGAATCTTGGCGATCGTATACAAGTTATTGATTTTTCAATGGATCCTGAGTTGACTTTAGATGCCAGGGTCATTCAAATGGATGAATCTGAGGCAAATCCAGAAAACAATAAAGTAATCCTAGGGGAATTTGTTGAGGTGCAAGTAGTTACCCCAGAGGATATTTGGAAACTACAAGCTAAGGCTGCACAGGCATACCAAGAATCACAAAAGGCCAAAGCATATAAAGTGGAGTACTTTACTCCAGATGGAACGGATTTTGCAGATGATACGGAAAAGCGCATTATCATCAGGGTTTATCAAGGGGCTGATGAAATCACGTCGAAAATAGATAATGATAAGTTTATTTGGCAAAAAATAAATTCGGATGGAAGCCATGATACAGATTGGGAAGATAGACATGTAGGAATCGGAAATGTAATCACAGTAGGTTCCGAAGTGGCGGGAAGCACAATTCGTTGTCAAGTTGATGATGGTTTAAGTGATTCGATTTTATTTGCCACAGAAGAAGATGCAGCATACTTCGCTACCTTGCAAATGGATCCGCCTAGTGGTTGGGACGACTTTACTAACAGTGTTGCTCAGTATGCTCAGGTAGATTATCCAAGAAGTGATATTTATTGGTCGCAAAGATATTATGGTAATAAACGCCATAGTGGTGATGGATCGGCTAATATACAAAGTTATGTACTTACTCGCACTGATTTAACCGGAGCCATTAAAGACCGTATGTGGGTTATTCGTGGTGGACATGGTGCCCAATTTGGAATTGAGTATATTAACGGCAAGATGTGGATTTGGTCTTATTATCTTGATGCTGCTAATAATCAATGGCATGTTGTTAAATTTCCTTACCAAGCTAATAAGGTTTTGGATTGGGGAGATAGCAGCATTGTAAATCTACTAAGTACAAATGGCGGTTATAGAACGAATTTAGACGTACGAAATGGGTACGTCCTTTTTGTATATGGAACTACTAATCCAACATTTTACGTTTGCAAAAAAGCTGATGTGGAGAACAAACAATTTAAACCATTATACACTGCCCGAGGAACTGATGTGAATTATTTTGGAACAGATCAAACTTATCAAAGTGCGTGCCTAGACTTTCCTTACGTCTATTTTACAAGTGGCAATGGAGACGGTAGCGACCAACGTTGTTTGTATTGTTTTGATATACGATCAAAGTCATTAGTTTACCGGATTGTTTATACATTTGACAAAGGCACAATCAATCAAATAGGGCAGTATAACGAACCCGAAGCAATCAGTTATTACTACGACTCGGATGGAAAGAAATGGCTAATACAAGGTTTCGCCTGGGGAAATGAAGATTCGGAAGATAGTCAAAGGACAAATCAATTATTTAGGATTAATGAGCATAAGCGAGGTGATGCATCATGACCATTATGGGCAGTGTAGATATTTCTTTTACTAACTCAACTCAGATTGCAAAAGGAGCAGAGCAAACAGCTGGAAGCGCGCAACAAACAGCAAATACTGCCCAAGAAACGGCAAATGGTGCAGCACAGACAGCTGGACAGGCTCAAGAAACTGCTGAAGCTGCGACACAAACAGCCACACAGGCAGCAGAAGCAGCTGCAGATGCAGCACAAGCAGCACAGACAGCAATTACGACTGCCAATGGTAAAAACAAAGCATATTATGGCGCAACAACACCAACCAGTCCCAAATCCGGTGATATTTGGTTTGTGGAGGATAGTAGCGGCAATGTGACAGCAATTAAGCATTATGATGGCACACAGTGGGTAACGGACGTTGACAACACCGCACTTGCGCAACAGATTAGTGCCGCACAAGCAGCCGCAGATAATGCGGTCACAGTCGGACAAGCCGCCCAGCAAACAGCCGCAGATGCGGAAGCCAAAGGGGACGCGGCGGCGAAAACGGCAGAGGAAGCAAAGGATGCGGCAACAAAAGCCCAAGCAGATGCCGCCAGCGCAGTTACAAGCGCAAATAATGCGGTCGACACTGCTAACAAAGCAACACAAGACGCACAAGATGCCATCGACAAAGCGCAGGATGGATTTGATGCGGCGCAGGACGCCCTATCTAAAGCAGGCGCCGCAGTCGACACAGCAAACACAGCCAAACAGGTAGCGTCCGATGCAGCGACACAAGCAAACACAGCAAAAACAAACGCACAGACAGCGATGTCTAATGCTCAGGATGCTATAAGCCAGGCTAAAGCGGCAAATGACAACGCCAATACGCGTGAAAAGTCTATTATAAAATCCAACACGGCGCCATCCGATCCAGCAACAGATCAGTTGTGGATAGATACATCCAAAACACCGCAAATTATGCGGAGATGGACTGGTAGCACATGGGTTGACTTGTCTCCAACACAAGCAAGCCAGATCGGCGCAGTAAGCACTACAACCTATACAACCGACATTACAAATATTAATAATACATTGAGCCAAAAAGCGAGCGCTACGACCGTAAACACCCTAACAGGGCGCGTGGATAAAGCGGAAACCGCCATAAGCCAAAATGCCAGTGATATTGCTTTAAAGGCGGATAAATCCTATGTAGACACAATAAAAAATACCGTAGACAACCATAGCACATTGATCAGCCAAAACGCCGATGCGATTGCATTAAAAGCCAGCCAATCCACGGTTGACGCGCTTACGGGCCGGGTAAGTACGGCGGAAGCAACGCTAAAAACGCAGGCGGATCAAATCTCGGCGAGGATAACCAAAACAGACGCAGACGCAAAATACGCCACGCAGACAGCTTTAACGGCGACTGCGAACAGTTTGACGAGCAATATTACCGCAGTGCAAACAAACCTGGATAACTTGTCTGTTGGCGGACGAAACTACGTTTTAAATTCTACTTTAGATAATGTTAGTAACTGGTTTTTTAAAAATGGTGTTACAGTTGATTCAAGCATGCTGTATAACGGCCATAAAACATTAAAGTTTTCCGCTAGTGATCTTTCGAGTGATACATGGTTATTTGCAAAACCTCCTTTACGAAACGCTAAAGCAGGGGAAATTTATAGCGCAGGGGCATGGTTTAATCTTAAATCAAACACAATGGCAAGCGATGACGGTGCGTATTTAGTAATTGAATTTTATGATTCATCAAAGACTCGAATTGCTTATTGGAATATTCGAGCCGATAATACAGTTTTAGATAAATGGCAATATGTTAAATCGGAGAATAGGACTGCGCCAACTAATACAGCATATGTAACAGTTACGTCATTTTCCAAAAGAAACGGTACATTTTGGGTAGCCGATATGACCTTAAATAAAGGTACGAAAGTTTCGGATTGGTCGCCAGCCCCGGAAGATATGGCAACGCAATCCCAAATCAGCCAATTATCCGATGATATTAATTTACGCGTACAAAAAAACGATGTGATCACCCAGATTAATCTCAGCACCGAGAGCATCCTGATTGCTGGTAACAAAGTCCACATTACCGGGCAGACCACCATTGACAATGCCGTTATTAAAGATGCCATGATTGCCAGCATGACTGCCAACAAACTTACAGCCGGCACGATAGACGCAAATGTGATTACGGTTAAAAATATAAACGCCTCTAACATCACGGCAGGGACGCTGTCAGCGGATAGGATTGCCGCAAGGTCCATTGACGCAAGTAAGCTAGCAACTGGCACGATTACGGCAGCATCCGGGGTTATTGGAAGCCTTGATGCGTCCAAAATTACGACCGGCACGCTGGACGCGGCAAAAATTAATGTTGTAAATCTCACCGCAGATAGCATCAAATCTGGAACGTTAACGTCAATTAATATTAACGGCGGCAACATTAATATTGGGGGCGGTAAATTTACCGTTGATTCTAACGGACTAATGTCTGCCACAAATGCAACGGTAACAGGTTCATTTTCATCAAGTGCCAAAGACGATCAGGGCACCTGGGACGCATCACTGAGTTCCGGCAGGATAGCGATGTCTAAGATTGGGGATGCGTCGGAAACAGGCGGGCAATACGTGCCAATCTACGAAGCAAACATATCTGCGGGAGGAATTTACACAGTAATGAGAAGAAATAGCCGTCCCTGGAATTATGTACAGATGTCCGCAGGTGCCGTAGGTAGCAACGATACTTTTATATCAGTAACGGCCAATGAAGGCGACTCGTCAGCTTTATACCCGGAGAAACTGGTGGTTGGAAATCGTACTATAGTTGGTACAGACGGGTTACACCTTGATGATGATATCGTGATTGGATCAGGCGGTTGGAGGGCTCTTAAATTTCAGACCATAAGATATAATAGTACTGATTATCCGGCTATAACTCAAAAAGACGGTAAAGCAGGTATATTGTTTGGTTCCGGATATATGTATTTGTTGTGCAGTAATAAGGTGGTAAATCTAGCACAAGTATATTGGCCAACAAAAATTGATAGCTCCGGCAAAGTAGTAACTTGGGTCAATCCATTGAAATAAAAAAGGAGAATCTTAAAATGGCAAAAACAATAGAATTCAAAAATGAAGAATTGGCGGCAATCGCAAACTTTTTGGGAGATTTAAAACTAAAAAACAAGCCTAGTCGTGGACGATCTAAGTTAATTAAATTGCTGGCATCTAAAAATCAGGAATACCTGGATGAGAGAGACGAAGAGCGCATGCCGTATTTTAAAAAAGATGAAAACGGTAATCCAGTTGTTGAAGATAATAAATACGTTTTAGAGGATGAATCTAAGAAACAGGAGCTTGATAAAATTTTAGAAGATATTGCAACGGAAAAAGCCGTGATTGATCTAACCGAATATGCCGAAAAAGTTGAAGCCCTATACCGTGAACTTGAAAACTATGAGGAGGTGATGACCGGAGAAGACGCATTGATTTATGATACCCTACTAGACCAATTGGAAAATATATTTGAAGGAGAGGATGAATAATGAGTACATCGGTTAGTTTTTCGGAATTAAAGTTTTTGACAGACACAGAAGGAAAGATTGTGGGCGGTGTAGTACCAACAACCGCCACGTCTCAAGGCGACTCTTATTATACGGCATCAGGATCGTTTTCCCTTACGCTCGAGGATTTTGCAACTATTGGAGGTAATTGCGATGTTACAGACTCCTTGTAGCCCAAGGGTTTGAAAAAAGGATAAAAAAATTTTCCCCCTAAAAAGAGGGGGAAAC
>NZ_ALAS01000228.1 GCF_000290615.1 Heyndrickxia coagulans DSM 1 = ATCC 7050 | reverse complement strand
GGAGACCAACAAATGGTTACCGGTCTTTACTCGTTTGTATCAAGCCTTTTACTAAACATCCCGATCAATAGACTACTAGGAAAAAAGAAATAAAAAACGAAAACTTGCAAAAAATGGAAATTTGCAGGTTTATTTAGCTTGCACAAAAACGAATGAAACAGGGAAATTTTTACATACTGAATCACTAAAAGTGCATTTATCGAATAGTCGGACACCACTATATCCTTAC
>NZ_ALAS01000227.1 GCF_000290615.1 Heyndrickxia coagulans DSM 1 = ATCC 7050 | reverse complement strand
AATTCCTCATAGGTAAAATACTAACATACTCGAGGAAAGGCCTAGCAATTTATACGCGGTGTTTCAATTCCTCATAGGTAAAATACTAACGTGCAGGCGGATATGCCTTACTCCAGCTTTTTTAAGTTTCAATTCCTCATAGGTAAAATACTAACTTGCTTTTTGATTATCTCCAGTTTTTGCATTTTCGGTTTCAATTCCTCATAGGTAAAATACTAACTCTGTTTGGGGGTGCGATTTAGTGCTTGTAAGCATTTGTTTCAATTCCTCATAGGTAAAATACTAACGGGCGCCTTACAAAATAGCATAAAAGGCGTAGGGGAGTTTCAATTCCTCATAGGTAAAATACTAACGCTCATCCGGTCGGTGATGTATCCAATATAGAGTGGGAGTTTCAATTCCTCATAGGTAAAATACTAACGCCCAGCAGCGCACGAAAGCGCTCGGCCTGCTTCAGTTTCAATTCCTCATAGGTAAAATACTAACAATTAAACGTCCCTTGTAACGGGGCATGGGTAAAAATGTTTCAATTCCTCATAGGTAAAATACTAACGCACGCCACGGAAAAACAGGCCATGGCGGAAATGCGTTTCAATTCCTCATAGGTAAAATACTAACATACTCGAGGAAAGGCCTAGCAATTTATACGCGGTGTTTCAATTCCTCATAGGTAAAATA